>CAPZCD010000023.1 GCA_948744995.1 uncultured Rickettsiales bacterium
TTTTCAAGGGCTTTTAAAGAATTTAAGAAAATTTAAAAAGCGAGGTTGGGGTTATAATAGAATTAATTATTTTATTTTTGTTGTTTGTCATTTTAAAATTACACGTAGGAATATATTATAGAATATAATGTTATTTAATTTTCTTCATAAAGCAAGTGTATTTACATTTATTTATGTTTTTACTCCTACACTACTCCACATAGAAAAGAAAATCATATATTTATGATATTATATACTCAATATACTTCTAATCTTCATGATTTCTACTGTTACCACATATCTTTTGATAGTAGCAGTTGATAAAAAACGCAGAGTAATGAAAATAATATTATCCTCTATCACAACTTATATTTATTCTCTCTAAGCCTTATCAATAGCAACAATAAATACCCTTTATGCAAATGTTTAGAGTAATTGTTTTAATTTAAATACAAAATTTGTATTTAAATATATTTTTGTATAAATTTATTAGTAGTGACTACAAATTTATTTTTTACCCTGATCTCTAGGGTGTAGGTACTATTAGAATAAAAGAATATTATAAACACATTATCCTTCACTGAAATTTTAGTAAAAACATAACAAAAAATATATCTTCGACAGAAGCACAAGCCCAACCACACCCAACAGTGTGGTTAGGCTATAAAGGAGGCAACCTAATTATATATAGCATATATTAAAATACAAGTAATTATATTTATGATGATAATAAATACAAGCGTATGTTTACAAATGATTAGTTGAGTAAAATTGTAGATACTAAATATTATTATCAATAATATACTTTAATATATCTATAGCTAAAGGAGCAGCTGAAACACTACCTCCACCGCCATGTTCAACCACAACCGCTATAGCGTATCTTGGTATATCATAGGGAGCGAAACCAACAAATATCCCATGATTTTGATACTTATCAGCTAACTTTTCACCATCCTTTAGCTGCTTTTCCATACGTTCCTTAGCTTCAAGCGATATAACCTGCGCTGTTCCGGTTTTACCTGATATTTGATAACTTTTTTTGGTCTTTATCCAAGAAGCTGTACCATGTTTTCCATTAACCACATCAAACATACCTTGCTTAACTATATCAATAGTTTTTTCTCTAAACATAGGTTCTCCGTTGATATACAGATTTAAGTTATAATCTCTTAATGGGCTGTCGTAAACAAGAAATGGTTTTATAGGGTAACCATTATTCGCTATTCTAGCAGCCATAGTGGCTAATTGTAATGGATTCGCCAGAACATAACCTTGTCCTATAGACATATTTATGGTATCCCCTTTAGTCCACACATCGTTGTAGTATTCCCTTTTCCAACTGGGATTCGGTAATATGCCATTGTTGTACTCCTGAAGATTTATATCAAACACTTCACCTATACCTAATTTCTTAGCGGTATTATATATATTATTTACACCAGCAAACACACCCAGATTAGCGAAGAATATATTACAAGATCTTTCTATAGCTTGAATTATGTTTATTTTTCCATGCCCTCCTTTGCTCCAACATCTAAAGTCAAGTTTTTTGCCTACCTTCATGGAACCTCTGCAATCAATCTTTCTATTCTCATCCCATCCGTTCTCTAGGGCAGCTATAGCAACTATTGGTTTAAAGGTTGAACCCATAGCGTATAGAGCACTTATGGTTTTGTTATAAAGTGGTTTTTTTTCATTATTTACTAAATCTAACCATTCGCTATGGGAAATACCATCTACAAAACTATTTACATCAAAAGACGGATTAGAAACCAGTGCTAATATTTCACCGGTTACAACGTCAATCACAACCACTGCTGCACTCATATCTGCAACCCTACTATAGATAAATTGCTGTAGTTTGAGATCTATAGTCAATTTCAAATCTTCCCCTTTTTCTGGCTCACTTCTTTCTATTTCTCTCAGCGGTAAATTATAGGCATTCACTTCAACTTTTTTATAGCCGGATTTACCAATAAGTTTTGAATTAAAGTATGATTCTAGGCCGCTCTTACCAATTTTATAATTAGGATGTAGAAGAATATTCTTTTTTATTTTTTTTGATAATTTCTTTATTTCCACATCGCTGGGTGTGGCTACGTAGCCAGTTATATGGGCGAATTCCTTTGCATATAAATACTCCCTGATATAACCTTCCTCTATTGATAAATCTCTAAATTTATAGGAATTTAAGGAAATTTTTGTCAATTCGTCCCATGTCAGATTATTAATGACAGAAACGACCTGTTTGTCTCTGTTATTTTTGAGTTGTTTTGCAATTTTTTGCTGTTTTTCTTGGTTTAAATCCAGTATCTCCACTAAACTCTTTATGGTATTGGATTTTTTGTTATTTTTATATAATATGAGTTCATAACTGTTCCTATTATTTGTGAGCCTATTATTTTTTCTATCCAGTATATTGCCTCTTATGGGTGGTATTACTTCAATTTTTATTCGATTATTTTCCGACTTGTCTTTAAGCTCATTAAAATTAAGTATTTGCAGAAAAAATAACCTATAGACTAACAGTAGCGTCAGCAATATTATCGGCATAAGAGAAATTATGACTCTTTTTGTAAAAATTATACCTTTAGCATGTTCTTCCAGTAAACTAGACATAGTTTTCTAATTTTTTATATATGAAATATATAAAATAGCTAGCTAACATATCCCACAGCCAAGATGTAAGTACTATCTTGAGTGGATAAAAATCACTTTTATAGAATGAAATTACAAACCAAGCTATTACCAGATAAAAGAACAAAAAAATACTAACATCTCTCACAAAATAAAATAAATCCCTATCATTTATAAAACGCATTTTAAAATGTTGGAATATCTTATTTGATAATAATAGAGATAGACTTGATAGACCTAATGGTAAATGACCGATTGCATCAATTATCAATCCAAAAATAAAAAAATTACCTTCTGCTACTTTTACCCATTCAAACTCGTCGTCTACCCAATTTATAACTAAAAATGCGAATATTACATTTAAATCCGGGAATAGTCTGACAAAACTGAAAATTCTACCCGGTAACTTGTTAAACAAAGTTAGAATAATAAAGATTGAATATATGATAACATATTTAATGAATAAAATTATTTTATTTCCAACCATTAATTTTCTTCATCATAATTGTTTATGTAATCACTTATCAACTGCATGATAACATTTATGGTGGTATCTTTATTAAGATAGGTTGTATTAACCACTATGTCAGCTGTACTATAGATGTCATGTTTAGATTCGTATATACCAGTCATGATAGCAGCCTTATCTTTACCTTCTAAAGCCGGCCTGCTATTTCTTCTTTCTACTCTCTTTATCAAAACATCCAAGTCAACATCAAGAAAAACAGAAATAGCCTTTTCTTTTATCATCTGTCTTACTTCGGGATCATCAAACGCATTTCCACCTATTGATAATACCTGAGGTTTTGTAGTTTTTAATATCTTTTTTATAGCCAACTTCTCAACCTCTTTGAAATATTCTTCGCCTTTTTGTTCAAAAAGCTCGGTCGTTGTTAAGTTTTCTGCTTTTTCTATTTCTCTATCTGAATCTATAAACTTTAATCCTAATTTTTGGGCTAATCCAAAACCAGTAGTTGTTTTCCCGGCTCCCATCATCCCAATTAAAACTATTGTCCTTCTCCGAGACGGATGCAATATCTCTTCCATTTTTAATTCTAGTTTAACTATAAAAAATAAAACTCTTGAATATTTTCCTAAAAAGGAAATAATTTTCCACATAAGTATATAACTTTTTATTTAAAATAGTCAATATGAATATATTAACGATAGATACTGCTGATAAGGATGCAATGATTATTTTACAACAAGAAAATGAGCTAATTGATTATAGAAGTTTGGAGAATAATAAACACGCAGAAACACTAATAACTGACATTGAAGATATACTTTTAAGAAATAGATTAGACTATAAAACTTTAGATGCTATTTCCATCGTAAATGGCCCCGGTAGCTTTATGGGTTTAAAAATATCGACATCGGTAGCAAAAGCTATTTTATGTCTAATTCCTGACATAAAAGTTATAATTAACAATGTATTCGAAATTGTGTCCTACAATAAGAAATATGATTTTGTTGTGCTAGATGCAGGTTTAGATGGTTTTTATATTTCCGATGGTAGTAGCAACTACTACTATACAAAAACAGATACTTTTTGTCCCGATAAAAATAACCTAATATTAACAAATTCACTAAAAGTTGTAGATATCCTGAAGGAATATAATGTTGGTTATTCTCTTCCTAAAAAGGATAGTATAGTTAGTTTGAATTATCTAAAATATAGTAATAATATTTTGGCAAATAGAGAAATTGCTCCTCTATACATTAGGGAACCACAAATAAATAAAAAAACTTGAAATATTTTAACAATCTTTGTTTGGTAGAAAATTTTACGTAAGATACCTGTTGGAAAAATATATACATGGTACTGAGTTTACAGTAGGAGTTGTTGATGATTTTGTCTTTGATGCTATAGAAATAAAACCCCTAGACAAATTTTATGATCTTTCTGCTAAGGATGACGATTCAAAAGTTAATTATATAATTCCTCCTGATTCTCTTAAGGAAGAAAAGTATAATGAATTAAAATTATTAGCTTTAAAAATTCATAAGATACTTGAGTGTAATGTTATAAGTAGGTCTGACTTTATATTAAATAATAAAGACAATAAGTTTTATTATTTAGAAACCAACACAAGTCCAGGACTAGTTGTTCCCCATTCATTAATACCAATTTCATTAAAACATCATGGATTTACTATGGAGGATCTGTGTATATTTCTTATAGAAAACGCTCAATATGAAGGTATGAAAAATAAAAAGCATAAAAAACAAATAAGAGGGATTTATTATAAGTGGATAGAATTGTTGCAAAGATAAAAGTAGTATTCTTAAGAAAGAAGTTATAAAACCTATTAACCAATTCTTGTTGCAGTATTTCCAAAATCTATCTCCTGCATTAAATAATTGTAAACATACCAAAGAAGATTCTGACATTAAATATTTAGGTAATTTCCAGAATATGTTTATTAGGTTTACGGTTAGAAGTATTACACCTAAAATTGCTAATATGGTAAGCATATTATCTAGTTGTTGACTTGGTGATATTATACCTAAATATGATAATATAAAAATAAACTACGGCAGTAATCTTGTAAAAAAGTATTGAGACACCATTATATCGTCTTTGTAATTTATCAAAACAATCTTATCTCAGCACATCATAACAAACAACCTTCTAATATATTATTGTGCATAATTATGCATAATGCATCAATTACATTATAACTTACCCTATTACTCATCAAATCCCCAAATATCACTTTTATTCAACCAACCCTTAACTTTACCAATCTTAACCTTACACCTAGACTTTTTACACTTAATCAGTCGCGCAATCACATTTTTCTCAATCCTATAGATCGGTATGGCAACATCACTATAGTTGCTATACAGAAACTGAACGTCATGCAATGTTATAATAGTCCTTATCCTCGATACCAAATTTTCACTAACCCAACCGGAATCTCCATCTTTATCGACCACATTAAACCATTTATCATATTCCCCTATTACCTTAACCGGCATATATTTTAATTTATAGGTGTATAATGTTATGAAGTTTTTATTGGGTCCTGCCCTTAAATTTACCTCCGACGATTTAAGCGACATAAACGAAACTTTAGTTATTTTGGCATTGGAGCTAAAGGCATTTTTATTTAATATTATAACAAAAAATAGATATTTTACCGTTATTTTACCGATAAAATTCCTGACACAAGTGATATGCATATAAAGATTACCAGAAAAGCGATTGTATTATAACACATAAAAAATGTATTTTTTCGGTATTTTTCTGGAAGTAGATAGGTTAGAAACATTAAAGAGTAGGCGATAAAATTTATCATTAGAGATGTCATTATTTTTTGTCTCATAAATATTGAATATGTTACACCTAGCATTACCACCATAATACCATTGATACTGAATCTTGCTAGACGAAATTTTTTACCATTTTCATCCGCCAAAATCTCATTTAAAAAATATTCTAAAATTTTTGTTGAAGATACTAAAATCAATAGCCATAGGTATACAGCCTTAGAGTTTTTAAAATTGTTTGATATATATAAAAAAGAATAGCTGGAAGCTACTAAATACAATTGACTGATGATTTTTATGTATTTGCTATCACTACCGATAATTTCACTTAGTAACCACGATAAATAGATAACTGTTATAAGTATCATTAGTAGAAATAAATTTTTTGAAAAAAAATTTGATACCAGTAGAAGTAAAAAATGTATCATATCGGTTGTAGGATATTTACAAATTTCACTGTCTTTAAAAATTTTTTTTAGTCTATCTAACAGCTTTTCTTTCTCCATAGGTTCTTTTCCTCTTTTTATAATTTTTAATAGCTTTATCAAAGTCTTTTTCTTTAAAATCAGGCCATAGCGTGTTTGTAAAATACAACTCTGAATAACTGATTTCCCATAACAAAAAGTTACTTATTCTCATATCACCTCCAGTTCTAATAACTAAATCAGGATATATAATTTCTGGATTATACAAATATTTTTTAAACAATTCTTCATTTATATCATTAATATCTATTTTATTATTTTTATAGTCAACAGCTATATTTTTAGTTGCATTAACTATCTCAGCTCTACCACCATAACTAAAAGCTATATTTAGTATAAGAGTATTATTTTCTGTTTCTTTTTCCAGATTTGCTATTTTTCGTAGTACTTCTCCATCTAGCTTCGTCAAGTCTCCAATAAATTTTAACTTTATATCATTTTTCATAAAAATTTCAGATTTTTCATCTAAATAGTTGTTAAGAATGTTTAAAATATAGTCAACTTCATCTTTGGGTCTTTTCCAATTTTCTGTTGAGAATGCATATAATGTTAAGGATTTAATATCAATACTTTTTGCATGTTTTAGTATTTTTATCAAATTATCTGCGCCTTTTTTGTGACCATAGCTTACCGGTAACTTTCTTTTCTGAGCCCATCTACCATTTCCATCCATTATGATAGCGACGCTAGTTGGTATAGTACCATCATCAACTTTATAATTTTCCCCCATAAAAAAAGATATACCATAATGAAGTACTGTAACTCCAACTGCAAAAAGAAATATAAATAATAAATTCTTTGATATATTTTTACTAATCATACCGTCAATAAATCCTTTTCTTTTGAAGCTACAAGCAAATCAATATTTTTTATATGTTTATCGGTTAATTCCTGAACTTTACCTTCGCTATCTTTTACAAAATCCTCACTAAAATCTTTTTTGATTTTTTTAATTTTTTCTAAACTATCCTTTCTTACATTTCTAACAGCTATTTTTTTATCTTCACCATATCTTTTAACAATTTTACAAAGCTCCTTTCTTCTTTCCTCACTTAATTTGGGAATATTGATTCTGATTGACGTTCCATCAACGGCCGGATTGAATCCGAGATTAGCATTTTGTATACCCTTTTCAACGTGAGATACCATAGACCTATCCCACACCTGAATCAATAGAGTCGAAGAATCTAAAACCGATATGTTTGAAACCTGATTTAGCGGCATAAAATTACCATAACATTCAACTCTAATGGTATCTAAAAGTGATGGCATAGCTCTACCGGTGTTAACCGTCGCTAAATCTCTCTTAAGAGCTTCAACTGCTTTTAGCATTAGGTTATCAGTATTGTTTAAAATTTCTTGCATCATATTTTCATTATTGTTTATTTCTATATAAATCGTAAATAATGTTTTTATATTTGTAAATCTGTTCAAGCAAATTATCTAATGTTGCAATTATTTCATTCTTTAGGGCCGTATTTCTTATATTTTTTAAAAATTTTATGTATAGGTCAAGTAGCTTATCAGCTGTGTTTTTTATAGTGTTAGGAATTGGCATTAGGATGTTATTCTTTATATTGTCATCTATATCATCCAATTTTAAAATTTCATATTTTATTTTGTCCGATATTTCGTAATATTTGACTATTTTTTCGTAAACATCCTCTTCTAAACTCAACTTTTACTTGAAATTTTTTTTAATTTTAGTTTTTTGATGCTTAAAATCAAGAAAATTGAATTATCCATAATAAATTTTTTAAACTTAGTAGTTTATAAATATATTTTATCATATAAAATATTACATATAAATTTATACAATAATAATATGGTTAAAATAAGAAGAGTTAAAGAAAGCGATTTGCACGACATATATAACCTCTACATCAATGTAACGACCGCACACCCAAGTAAAATGACTCAAAATAACTCTGAGATTACGTTGGAATACATAAAAAACGACGTTATTGATAAGTCTATAAAATATGGGTTAATGTTAGTAGCAGAAAATGAGAAAGGAAAAGTTTCAGGAATTTTTAAGGCTTACACTTCTCCTTATAGATCGCTAGCCCATATAATGACTAACGTTACACTTATGTCAGATCCCAAAGATCCGTCACATACTAGAGTGTTTGTCATGTTGTTGAATGAATTTTTTAGTATCGTAAAAAATGAGTATAAACATATATATAAGCTTGAAACTGCCCCACATAGTTCTAATAAAGTTGCAATTAAATTTTATTTGAGTCATGGCTTAAAAACTGATATAGTATTGAAAAATAAAATTTTTAATATTGAAACTGGTGGTTTCGAGGATGAAGTTTTAATGAGTTGGGTAAATCCAAATTTCGATATGGAGGAATTGAAAAAGTATCACTCTTATCTGTTAAAGTGTATAAAACAGTAGATTTTAGCATTAGCAGTAGGGGAAGCTTTATTTTGTCGAACTTTTACTACTGCTAATAGTTAACTATTTTTTTATCTTCTATAGTTAAAATTTTATCTGTTCTTTTTGCTATAGCAAGATCATGTGTTACCATTAGTAGACCTAAATTGAACTCATGAGTTAGCCCTAGTAGAATATCTACTATTTTTTCTGAATTTTCACTATCTAAATTTCCAGTTGGTTCATCTGCCAGTATTAGCAGTGGTCTATTTGCAATAGCCCTTGCTATTGCCACACGTTGTTTTTCACCGCCCGATAACTCACTCGGCATACTACTTATTTTATCGTAAAGGCCTAATTTTTCTAGTAGCTCAACAGCATTTTCTCTAGCTATCTTTTTCCTTATGTTATTAACCAAAAGTGGTAGCATCACATTTTCCAATGCGGTAAACTCTGCTAGTAAATGATGCATTTGATAAATAAAACCTATATTTTTTCTTCTTATTTTGGTTTTGTCTTTTTTCGACAGGTTTGACGAAATAACAGAATTTATACTTATCTGCCCACTATTAATATCATCCAATAAACCGCAAACCTGCAGGAGTGTTGTCTTGCCACATCCAGAAGCTCCTACTATCGCTACCGCTTCACCTCTAAAAACTTTGAAAGATGAATTCTCAAATATGAGTAGCTCCTGGTTTTTGTATCTCTTATATGTTTTTGTTATATTCTCTACCTTAAGAACTAAAGAGCGGGCTCCCATTCCTTTGCTTTTTCCATGTTAAATTCTATTGATTCTTGACTTGCACTACTATCATCTAAAATTACACCTTCATCTACTATTGTTTGGCATACCCCACAATCTATACATACATCGGGGTCGATTACATACATATCTTGATTTTTTCTGAAACAATTTACAGGACATGATTCAGCAGCTTCCTGTATTTTGCTATCATTCCTTTTTTCTATAACTCTTGGCATATATAAACCATAACAAATCTTAACCTAAAAAAATTCTAGATTAGTTTTGTTAAAAAGCAATATTGGGATTAGTATTTGAATTTACCTATTAAATGTTAATTAATGGACCTATTACAAGTATATAAGCTATAGGTATATAGATTATTTACCTCATTAAACCCCTTGATAAATAATCTTATTTGTTGTATATAACTCCTATAGGAATTACTTTTTGATTGACAATGAGATATTACAATAGTTACACAAATTTAGTTGGAAAAACACCATTAATCAAGTTAAACAATATGGGTTTTTCCAAAAATTTAAATGTTTTTGCAAAGATGGAATTAATGAACCCTGGCGGTAGTGTCAAGGACAGAATGGGAGTGTCTATGATAGAAGAAGCCGTAAAAAGTGGTAAATTGAAAAAAGGAGGAACAGTACTAGAAGTTACAGCTGGAGGCGCTGGTATAGGCATCGCTATGGCTTGCATAGGAAAAGGCTATAGAGTTGTATTTATTGTACCAACCAAATTTTCACAAGAAAAACAAGATATTATGAGAATTTTAGGAGCCGAAGTTATAAATACGCCAAAAGAATTAGGTATGCAAGGGGCCTTTGATTTGGCCGAAAAAATGTTAAAAGAAGATCCTAATATAGTTTATTTAAGCCAATTTTCTAACCCAGCAAATACAAAAGCACACTTCGAGACAACAGGACCAGAGATATATGAAGATCTTGATGGTGATGTAGACTATATAATAAACGGTGCCGGTAGTGGTGGTACTTTGAGTGGAATTGCTAAATATTTTAAAAGTAGGAATAGCAAGGCTAAAATAATAATGGTTGATCCAATAGGATCAACTATGGGAGGTGGTGCAGCTGGACACTATGCTATAGAAGGTATAGGAAATACTTTTATGCCAGAAACAATGGATATGTCTTTGGTAGATGAAGTGTTTAAAGTTAAAGATGAAGAGGCTATAGAGGAAGTAAATATTTTGGCAAAACAGGAAGGAATTCTGGCCGGTACATCATCAGGGGCAAATTTAAGTGTTCTACGTAAATTAGATAAGAGGGGTATTAAGGGTAATGTTGTTCTGATATTCTCTGATAGAGGTGATAGATATCTGAGTAAGGGGATATATTCAGTAAAAAATAGTTAGTTGGAACAAATTTTTAGAAGTATTTTAATAATACTTCCATAATGTATGTTCCAATAATAACATTTCCTCATACTTTTATAACCACTAAAAAGGGATGGATTTTATAGAACATACACATAACCTGAAGCTACCACTACTAGTACCTAATCAATCAGGCAAAGAATTTACACATAATGAAGCACTGATTATCATTGATAATCTAATACATAATGCTGTTAATGATATATTAAGTACTCCGTCTGAAGAGCTGACTATTGGTAGCAAATACATTGTTGCTGCCGAGGCTGATGGAATTTTTAAAAATAAAGAAAATCAAATAGCTATCTATGACGAAAATGGCTGGCGATTTATAGAGAGCAAGGAAGGCTATTTTGTATGGGTTATCAACCACAGTAGCTTATATATATTTGAGAATAACAATTGGAAAATTTTAGATACCAACGACAAAAGGTTAGAAATAACAGAGCCAAAAATCAATGAAATATTGAAGTATGATGGCTCAAATTTTATCAATTCAAATTCATTAGCGGATATAGAGGAATTGTCTATCATTGATAACTTAGTTTTAAAAGATACCGCCACTAAATTAAATAGACTTAAACTAGAAACTACTGAAAATAGCTCTAATGTCAATGTATCAAACAATGGCGAAGATTGGTTAAACTGTATTTCTATAAATAATAACAATGGCAAGGTTAACTTTGAAACAGATATAACCATAAATGGTGCTCCTATAGCTACTGGAGGTGGTTCAGTAGAACTAAAAGAAAATTATGAAATAGCAGAAGCTACCAGTATGTTAGAGTTTACTACTCTTGACCCTAGCTTAACTCATAAATTTACTTTAGATAATCTACAATGTAGCAATAGCTCAGGTACTATGCTACATAGTACTATAGGTTATGGAGATAATAGCTATGTAACCAGTAACTATTGTTGGGAAAATAATGTAACCAATTCCGGTGAAAGCTATAACTATATTAAATATAAGAATAAAGGTAATTCCTACCAGCTAACAAATGATAAATATCCAGACGCAGGTATAAAGAGTACAGCAGGTAGTAATGTAGAATTATATCTTTATCCTACCAATAATGCTAATGAGAAATATATGACTGCTACAGTTTTAGCAACAGCAGATTATTCATCTCTAAAACTTTATAAAAGTTTTAGCTCTTGTTTGGTTTATGATACCAATCAGACTGATAGATTAAAGTTTTATCTAGCTAGTGGAAACTTTACCAAAGGAATAGTAAAACATTATACCATTAAATAAATAAAAAGAGGAGTAGATATATTATGACAGTAAAAGAAAAAGTATATAAAATTTCAAACGGTAAACGTATGGAATTGAAAGGTGCAGAACTACAAGAACATAAAAATATTGTAGCTTTATGTGCCGATAATTTAGAGGATATAAAATACAACAAAATAGAAGAACTGATGGAAAATACTAAAAAAATATTCTATGAAAAGTATCCGCTACATAAGCAATGCAATATAGCCATATTCGGTACCGAAGAAGAAAAAGAAGGATTTAAAAAATTTCATGATGAGGAAGTTGCCAAACATGACGAACGGCTGGAAGCTATAAATTCTTGTGATAATCTGGAACAGTTGAGATGTTTATGAAAATCTATTAACAAACTATCATACTATAACTATTTTAAAATTTATCTAAAGAATATATGTACTTGCATCAGGACTATTTATCATCCACTATAAATAAATACGCCATACAATGTAAATATTACTGATATCTCAGCGCCTCTATAGGATCTAGCTTAGTTGCCTTATTTGCTGGAACTATACCGGAAATTATACCAACCAATATGGCTATAAATATAGATATAAATATCGTAAATAGGCTTATTGGTACATTTTTATGCAAAATACAACCACCTATTTGTGAAAATATTATTCCAAATAGCATACCGATAAAACTACCGACCATTGATATCAATATGGATTCAAATAAAAATTGCATCATAATATCGCAATCTTTAGCTCCTATAGCTTTTCTTATACCTATTTCTCTGGTTCTTTCGGTAACAGATACCAACATCATATTCATAATACCTATACTACCGACTATTAAAGATATGGAAGCTATAGAGGCTAACAATATTGATAATATCACGCCTATATTACTAACTCTATCAGCTATTTCTTTTAGATTCATAATTTCAAAGTCATTTTCCTCATAGGATGCTATCCTATGTCTTTCCTGCAATAAAATTTCTACTCTTTTTTCTACAAATGGTAATGCCTCCTCATTATCAGCCATTATGGTTATCATGGCAACTGAGTTAGGTATTTTATTTTTACTTAATCTTCTTTTAACGGTAAATAATGGAGCTAATATTATATCATCACCATCAGCACCACCCATGCCACTACCTTTTTCTTTCAAAACACCGATAACCGTAAATGGTGAATTACCAATTCTTATGGTAGCGCCTATAGGATCTTCTCCATCATCAAACATATTTTCAACCACAGTTTGCCCCAAAATTGCATATGGTAAACCATCAACTACATCTTGATCGGTAAAATAATTACCACTTTCTAATTCATAATTTTCTAAACTGAAATATTCAGTTGTTACTCCATAAACCTTTGTGGGCCAGTTGTATGAACCATATATAGCCATTGCACCAACTGCAAAAGTTGCTGCCGCATCCTTAACGTCCTTTACCTCCTTAATGGCTTTATAGTCATCATAGCTAAGGGTTGATTTACCGGTACTGTTCACACCTCCTCTTCTTGATCTTCCAGGACCTACTATAAGTTTATTACCGCCGAATGATTCTAATTCTTTATTTATTTCGTTCCTAACGGTTTGGCCGGTTGCTACCATAAGAACTACAGCACAAACACCTATCAATACTCCTAAAATTGTCAAAAATGATCTAAGTTTATTGGATTTTATTGAAATCCATGACTCTCTAAACATTGGTATTATTAGCATTTCCTATATTAAAATTCTTCAATGTAAAACTATTATACAAGATTTTTTGCTAAAAGCAATCAAAAACTAAAAGTTGGTTCGGTACTGATAACTTTTAATTTATGAATTATACAAAAATAGTAGAATAAACTGTATAGGGACAGAATAATACAGAAAGAAAAGTTTTTAAAATATAGAGACTACCCACCACTTTCACTTGATATTTAAAATATTTAATCCAACTCTACTTTTTTAAAGTTAAAATATATTGAGAATTAGTAAAATTTTTATAAAATTTGTTTATATTTTCTAGAATTGATATTGAATAGTTATTTCATTCATATTTTCAGTGTATCTTAAGTGATAAAAAACAATGTTAAGATTAATATGAATGTGATTTTTACAGTAAGTGTTTAAAGATAAATAGAAAATGGGGACAGTACCTAATTCCAATCAGCAAAAATTGTATTTTTCACAAAATAATTTTATAATGCTAACTTATTCGATATTTTTATTAAAAATATATGTATGACACAATAGTTATTGGAGCGGGAAATGCCGGAATTGAGGCCGCCTGTGTTGCAGCTAGAATTGGAGCACAAGTAGCGCTAGTCACATTTGATAAAAACAATATTGGCGAATTATCCTGCAATCCATCTATAGGTGGTATAGCAAAAGGAACTATAGTCCGTGAAATAGATGCTCTAGATGGTATTATGGGTAAATGTGCCGATAGGTCTGGAACATATTTCAAAGTTCTAAATGCCAGTAAAGGTCCTGCTGTTCGTTCACCTCGATGTCAAGTCGACAGAGAATTATATAAAAAAGCTGTTTGGGATTGTCTAGATGAATACAAAAGTAATTTAAAATTAATATTTACAGAAGTTATTGATATAATAGTTAAAGACGGTAAGGCATGTGGTGTGGTTTTGAGTGATGGCGAGATTATTTTTTCAAATGGAGTTATTGTTACAACAGGCACTTTTCTTAATGGTGTTATATATGTGGGACATGATGGTTATAGCGCCGGTAGAATTGGCGAAAAACCATCTAAAAAATTAGCTAATTTTTTTGTGCGAAATGGATTTAATGTAGGTAGGTTAAAGACAGGAACACCAGCTAGATTGGATAAAAACACTATAGATTTTTCAAATCTGAAAGCACAAGAAGCAGATGTTATAGCGCAACCTTTTTCCTATTTGACGGATAAAATATCTGTCCCACAGCTGGAGTGTAAAATAACCTATACTAATAATAGGACACATAGGATAATTCTAGATAATATAAAGAAAAGTGCTATGTATGGTGGAAAAATAGTTGGTAGCGGTCCCAGATATTGTCCATCTATTGAAGATAAATTGGTTAGATTTAGTGGTCGGGAAAGGCATCAGATATTTTTAGAATTAGAAGGGTTAAATAGCGATCTGGTCTACCCAAATGGAATTTCAACTTCGTTACCAAAAGATATTCAAGAGGAATTTATACATACGATAGAAGGACTGGAAAAATGCCGAATAGTCAGATATGCCTATGCGATTGAATATGATTATGTTAGTCCACTGGAGTTAAAGCCTACTTTGGAGACAAAGAGAATAAAAAATCTCTATTTGGTCGGTCAAATAAATGGTACAACTGGTTATGAAGAAGCTGCAGGACAGGGTATTGTAGCAGGTATAAATAGTGTGAGTTCAAAGCCGTTCATACTTGGGCGTGATGATAGCTATATCGGAGTTATGATTGATGATTTGACGACTTTAGGGGTAACTGAACCATACCGAATGTTTACCTCTAGGTCTGAATATCGGCTGTCGATTAGAGCTGATAATGCTGACCTGAGATTAACTGAAAAAGGTATTGAATATGGCTGTGTTTCAACTATTAGGAAGGATTTGTTCTCAAAAAAGAAGTATCTTATAGCTGAGGCTGAAAAACTACTAAAATCTAAGATTATAACTGCTAGCCAGCTGAAAAATTTTAATATAAATATCAGGCAGGATGGTGCGGTACAGGATGCATATTCTCTTTTAAGTAATCCTAAAATAAGCTTTGATGATTTGGAAAATGTGTTTCCGGATTTAACTACTATTGATGGTGCCATAAAAGAGGAAATAGCTATACAAGCTGCCTATAATCCTTATATAGAGCGGCAAAAAAGGGATATTGAGATGCTAAAAAAGGATAGAGAGGTGGTTATTCCGGATAATTTTGATTATGATAGTGTTGGTGGACTTACTAATGAAATTAAGGAGAAGTTAAAAAAATATAGGCCATATAATATAGAATCAGCAAGTAAGATTATGGGTGTCACCCCGGCAAGTATAGTTAATATATTAATAGTGCTGAAGAAGTAGGCAAGTAGGTGTAAAAGAAATTTTCGTACCAAATATAAAATTAACAAATACCAGTCGGAGGAAGAATTAATTTTTTGTTATAAATAAAAACAACTAAACTACAAGCAGAGCCTCCAGTTAATCCTAAAAATTCAGCTTTGCGAAAACTTTCGAAGAGTAAAATCTAATACTACTAGTCAATAACTACGACTGGAACAGTCTTATAATAACCACCTCCACTGTGGTATCTATAAGTACCAATCATACGAAAACATTTATTTTTAGGTAATTTTATAACTTGCTCGTCATAATAAACTTTATCTTCATTATCTACAATTAACATAGTTAAACCCATGTTATTGTCATCTTCTTCACGAACCAAGGCAGAATTGTATAAATCAATATTGGACTTCAACACATAAATAACTCTCAAATTTTTATAGCTTATACACTCTCCTTTTTCTTTCAAAATAGTTAACCCTTGCATACACTTGTTTTGTATTTGTTTACTGTGCATATGCTTGTTTTTATCGTTATTTGCACTTATTGGTGTTTCAGTTATACTATCTGTATTTGTCGTTTTAGTATTTATTTTATTTGTGTTATTAGTACTTACAACTGTACTTGCATTGTTTGTATCTGCTACAACATTTATGTTATTTGTACTCGCTGCAATACATACATTTTCTATAATTAAACTCATCAAGAGAATTGTTATAATTTTATAATTATTAAATAATAGAAATTTTTTCATTTTAAATCCTAGTTGTTTTTATATTCCGTATAGTAGGCTATTTTATTAAAATAGCAATATATGTAATTATTTTTTGGCTCTGGTCTCCATTTCTTGATATTCACCTAAGCAACTTTATTTCTATAATA
>CAPZCD010000024.1 GCA_948744995.1 uncultured Rickettsiales bacterium
TAATTGTTAACATAAAGATATATTAATTTAAAGAATTTAAATATCAAGAAATGGATACCAGAGCCAAGAATTTAAGAAAATTTAAAAAGCGAGGTTGGGGTTAGATTAAATCATTTTAAATATCAATTGAAAGTAGTGGGGAGTCCCGCAATATCAGTACTGCCCCATTTCTTTCAAATGATTTTTAAAATTATTGAAAAATCAATAAAAAAATTAAATATAGAGGAAATTTATTAAGTAATTTTGAATGAATTCGTTATATCACTGTATAATAAGTAAATCGGGACCAGAGTCATAATATTTTGGAATAAGGAATAATGATATAAAACTTTATGTAATAATATCTTATAATAATTGTATATAATACATATCTTGACATTATTTATAATTTAGACTATACTAACCCTAGTTCGTTTTACAATTTTTATGGGTAATTTATTCTACGAAAGAGAAAAGAAATGGCGTACATATCTATATTTGTTTGTATTACTGATAGTGGTAGCCCTTACATTTTTTTACAAACCAAAGTTTAATGTGGAGTTGGATGTTATGAAAAAGAATGAAAAAATAGCAAAAGATCAACCATTATGGGATTTGAGTGACTTATACAGCGGCATAAATGATAAAAAATTAGAAAGTGATTTAAATGATATAAGAGATAGGATAGAAGTTTTTAGTAAAAAGTATACTAATAAAATAAAAAAGTTAAGTGGTTATGAGCTTTATAAATTATTGGTTGAGTATGAGAAAATTTGTGAATTAATGGGAAAAATTGGCTCTTTTGCATATTTGAAGTATGCCGAAAATTTGTCAGTAGAAGAAAATGTCATATTTTTCCAGAAAATATCAGAACAATTAACTAATTTATCCTCTAAAATTATATTTGTTACAGTTGAAATAAATGAACTTAGTGATAGCGAAATAGGTAGAAAATTAAGTGATAGCTCCAATCTGAAAAATACCTATGGAACATATATAGATAACATGAGATTATTTCGTAAGCACCAACTATCGAATGACTTAGAGAGATTAATGAATGATAAAAGTACCACCAGTAGAGACGCTTGGTCTAGACTCTTTGACGAAACTATGGATAATATGAAATTTAGATTTGAAGGTAAAGATCTGAACGAAGCGCAGATAATGGAAATAATAAACTCAAAAGATGAGTCAAAAAGGGTTAAAGCCGGGAAAATTTTTGGTGATAAATTAGGCGAGAATATAAGAATATTTGCTTACATAACAAATATTTTAGCGAAAGATAAAAGTATATCAGACCAGTGGAGAAACTACAAAACTCCTATATCAGCCAGAAATCTGAGCAATTATATCGAAGATGATGTTGTGGAAAATTTATATAAATCCGTCCAAAAAAATTATGAGGGTATCTCACACCGATACTATAAACTCAAAGCAAAAATGCTTGGTAAAAATAGGTTATTACATACCGATAGGAACGCTCCAACAAAATATGATGATGATAGAAAATACACATGGAATGAGGCAGTTGATATAGTTATTAAAGCCTATTCAGCATTTTCTCCAAAAATGGCAGAAATAGGACAGGAATTTTTTGATAATAATTGGGTAGATGTACCAACGAGACAAGGAAAAAGAGGCGGAGCTTTTGCTCATCCCACAGTACCTAGCGTTCACCCATACTTGTTGCTAAATTTTCAGGGAAAAACAAGAGATGTTATGACTTTAGCTCATGAATTAGGGCATGGAATACATATGTATTTGGCTAGGCCAAATGGTTATTTTATGTCTGATACACCATTGACATTGGCTGAAACAGCTTCAATATTTGGAGAGCAGTTGGTTTTTAGATATTTATTAGATAATGAAACAGATATAGATAAAAAAATAGCTATTATAGCAAATAAGATAGAAGATATGATTAATTCTATAATTAGGCAGATAGCCTTCCTAGAATTTGAAAAAACGGTGCATGAAGAACGGAAACAGGGTGAAATAACAGTAGACAGATTAAATCAGATTTGGTTAGACGTGCAGAGAAAAAGTTTAGGCGATATTTTTGATTTTAGTGAGGAGTACAGGTATTATTGGTCCTATATACCACATTTTATACATTCTCCTTTCTACGTTTATTCCTATGCTTTTGGCAATTGTTTGGTAAATTCTCTTTATTCCAGATATATTGAAAATTTAGACGATTTTGAAAATAAGTATATAGCACTTTTGAGTGCCGGAGGAAGTAAAAATTATGTTGATATGTTGGAACCATTTAATCTTGATCCAAGGGAAGAAGACTTTTGGCAAAATGGCCTTAATTTAGTTATATCGCTGATAGACGAATTAGAAAAGTTGCTGGAGCAGAAGGAGACAAAATATAAATAGAGTTTGTCTATGAACAAAATTTTAATCTTAAACGGAAGTCCAAAAGCTAATGGAACTATAGCTCAAATATTAAAATCCGTTAAGGGTAATGACATAACTGATGTAAATTATATAAACGTTTACGATCTAAACATAAATTTTTGTGTAGGATGTATGAAATGCAGAAGTGAAGGAAAATGTAAAACTTTTGTAAATGACGATGTAGAAATGGTAAGAAATCTGATAGAAGAAGCTAGTATTTTAATTGTTGGAAGTCCTACCTACTTTGGCAGTATGTCAGCCAAACTTAAATCATTGTTTGAAAGATTAGTTCCGACTTTTATGGCAGAAAATAAACTTGGGATACCGATCCGTAGGCAAAAAAACAAGAAAGCTATAATAGTTACAAGTCGTGCCACTCGGCGTTTACGTTATGAAATACCTGAACAAAGTGTGAGAGTTGCTGCCAATATAGAAAAAATACTTAAACCAGCAGGCTATAAAGTCAAGATAATAGAAATAACTGGTACAGGGTATGAACCTAATCGGATAGAGATGATAAAATATGGAAAAATTAGAATTAATGAGATTATTACTGGTAAAATTAGTTTATATACACTAATTAAATTACTTATTATTTTTTCTGCTTTTATAGCAATTTTAATTATGTCGTTTAAATCTTAGAAAAAGTTAATGACAACTTTATACTATTGACACATTATAAAAATATGCTATAATAACGTCATATAATATGAATATTAACCTATTAATAATTAAGGATTAGTTGTGATTAATTTTAATAAAAAAAGTCAAAATAAATATAGTGTTATAGTTTTAGCAGGTAGTTTTTTAATGCTTAGTACTATTGGAAATACGTATGCAACAACCACATATTCAGAAGATGAAGTAAACCAGATAAAAAAAGTTTCTTTTATAGAATCTTATATAGAAAATATAAAAAACTATATTTCAAGTATAGTATATGGTTCTAGTGTAAAAGAAGAGATAACAACTACTGCTAGATTTCCTAAATCTCATTCGCCAGATGAAGATGATGATTATTCTTTAACTGAATCTGAAATGGGAATAAATAAAAATGAGTGTTATAACACTTCAATTAGTAACTTTATTGGCACAGGTATTGGGGCAGGTATTGGCTCAGTTTCTGGTGCAGTCTCCGGTGCTGGTATTGGCGCAGGTATTGGAGCAAGTATTGGGGCAAGTATTAAAGCAATTTCTAGTATAATTTACTATAGGACAAATATTGAAGGAAATATTGCAGAAGCAATTGGTGATTTATCTTATTTATACGATACAGTAGGTATCAGTACAATTTTTGGTGTAGGTATTGGCGCAGGTATTGGTGCAGTTTTTGGCGCAGGTATTGGAGCAGATTTCGATACAATTATTGGTACAATTATTAGTACGAATTTTGATACAATTATTAACACAATTGCCGGTACGAGTTTTGGTATAGCTACCGGTGGAATTATTGGTGGTTTGTTTAGGAGAACCTTTAATACAGGGATTTATAGCATGCATACTGGTATGTACTTTGGTACAATTATTGGCGCAAGTATCGGTTTAAATAGCAATGTAAATTTAAGTACGAGTTTTAGAACTATATTTAATAAGGATAAAAATGTCCCTAAAAATAATAAAACGCTGGCAATTGAGACAAATTCGGTAAAAGGAAGTCCAGCAGAAAAAGATGATAATAAGTATAAAACCGAAGAAACCAGAATAATACCAAAAGATAATATAGATGATAATTTAATCAACACAGAGGATTTTTACGAAATAAATAAATCTAATGAAAAAGGATATAAATTATCAGCAAAAAGTATATTTACTAAAATAAATTCAGAAGAAGATAATAAAAATAATAACGTAGGAGAAGAACAAAATAATTATACAATAGCAGCTCCAATTAATAATGTTTCTGATATTATTAATAACTCAAAACTAGAAACAAATGTAAATGATACCATGAAATCAGAACAAATAGTAAATGAAACGTTACCATTAGAAGGAAAAACTAAAATAAGAAAAATAATTAAAAAGAAGAAAATAATTGAAGAGCAAGGTAAAATAACAATTAAAAAGAAGAAAATAATTGAAGAGCAAGGTAAAAAAATAACCAAAATAAAAAAGATAGTTGAAGAAAATATTTAAAGTAATATAGATAGTGTTGGTAGTATTACACATATGTGATAACTTTAAAAGGCGGTTATAGGTAGTATAATATTACCAATTATTTTAAGTTTATATATTTCAGACTTTCTATATATAGAATCCCCAAAACAAAAATTATTGCATAAAATTTTTTGTTAGGTACCATTTTCTACTATTAATTAATATCAGAACATAGAATATATATCATATGGATAAAAAAAGAATATACTTTGACTATCAGGCCACATCTCCAATGGATAGAAGAGTTTTAGACGAAATGATGATTACCATGACAAATGAATTCGGGAATGCCAATTCAAAATCACATGTGTTTGGTTGGGAGGCTGAAAAGTACGTAGAAAAAGCAAGACAACAAATTGCGAACCTTATAGGAGCGGAAGCGAAAGATATAATTTTTACATCCGGAGCAACCGAATCAAACAATCTCGCTCTAAAAGGTGTTATGCGTTTCAATCGAAATAAAGTAAAAGATCATATAGTGACGCTAAAAACAGAGCATAAGTGTGTTATTGAAACATGCAAATACTTACAGATTAAGGAAAACTTCAATGTTACATTTCTGGATGTTGACAGTAATGGTATAGTGGATTTGAATAAATTACGTGACTCTATAACGGAAAAAACAATTATGGTTTCGGTTATGGGTGTAAACAACGAAATTGGTGTTATACAGCCTCTAAAGGAAATAGGGGAAATTTGCAGAGAAAAGAAAGTATATTTTCATACCGATTGCGCGCAAGCTTTTGGTAAGATACCACTAAATGTAGATGAAATGAACATAGATCTAATGAGTATATCAGGTCATAAAATTTATGGTCCTAAAGGTATTGGTGCTCTATATGTTAGAAGAAAACCTAGAGTGAAAATTGAAGCACAAATACACGGAGGAGGACAGGAAAGAGGGCTTAGATCTGGAACCTTAGCTGTTCCGCTTATAGTAGGCTTTGGTAAAGCGGCTGAATTGGCTAAAAATGAGATGCAGTCTGATAGAGAAAGAATAACAAAATTGGCTAACAAAATGATTGATAGCTTATTGAAATTGGATAAGGTATATCTGAATGGAGACAGGAATCGTAGGTGGCTCGGATGTTTGAATTTTAGTTTCGCTGGTATAGAAGGTGAATCTCTTATGATGGCTATAAATAATGTAGCCCTATCGTCCGGCTCTGCCTGCTCTTCGTCGGATTTGGAACCGTCCTATGTTATAGAAGCTATAGGTACAAAGCCAGAAATGGCACATTCGTCTATAAGGGTTGGTATTGGTAGGTTTACGACGGAAGAGGAAGTGGATTATTTTATAAAACGTATCTATGAGGAAGTTCCGAGATTGAGGACTATGAGTCCACTTTGGGAAATGATGGAAAATAATGTTGATTTGAGTAAGATAAAGTGGAAAAGCTAGTTGTGAAGATTTTTGGAGAGGTAGTAATTAGATGATGATTTGTGATAGAGGATACTTCTTCTTAAGAAGGAAATCTATTGCATAAATATTATTTTTTTGCTATAATAATTACAGAGTAAAACAAACAATCGCTTGTTTATCTTAAACAAGAGGAAAGTCCGGACTCCTTGAAGGAACGGTAGTGGCTAACAGCCACAGGGAGTAATCCCATGGAAAGTGCAACAGAAAATAAACCACCAATTATATATTAGTTGGCAAGGGTGAAAAAGTGAGGTAAGAGCTCACTATGTATACAGCGATGTATTACATTGGTAAACCCTACCGGGAGCAATGCCAAGTTAGATGTTATTGTTTTTATATATAACAATAATGCACCTTCACATAACATCGTGGTAGGCAGCTTGAGATTATAAGTAATTATAATCCTAGATTAATGATTGTATAAACAGAATCCGGCTTATGTTTTACTCTGGTTTGTTCTAGAGATAATTATACGCATTTGTTTTATGTTAATGTTAAAATTATACATAAATAACGGCTCGCAACGTAGAGATTGCAGTTAAATACAGCCTACAATTTGCTTATAGATCTAATAGATATAAATTATACCCTATTCCTCTTCAGAAGGACATATATCGCTCCTGTTCCGCCATGTTTAGCGGTAGCATCCACATATTTTATTATTTTACTTGATATTTTTGGATGTCTTAACCATTTTCCAATATTTTCCTTTATGCTTTCTCGGCCGGGTTTAGTATTTTTACCTTTACCGGTTATAAGGAGCACACACCTCATTTTTTTCTCATAGGCCCAATTTAGCCGTTGTAGCAGACAATCAAAAGCAGAATTTAAAGTCATTCCATGGAAATCAATGGTTAAATCTATCTTAAGTTGGCCGTTTTTTAATTTTTTGTCGGTATTTCTATCTATACCACGTGTTTCATTTTTAGCTAATGGTATTATATCTTCTGTTTCATAGTCCGATTCATTGTTGTATTCTTTATAATCATTTTTGGTGCGTTTTATTTTAATTTTGCTTAGGTCAAAGTCTATTTTTCTGCTAATTCTATTAGATTTTAGTTTTTTACATTTAGCTACTTCGCTTTCCCAACTATCCATAGACATTATAACTTTTTAGCAATTTTTTTGGGAATTAACAGGTAATACTTTCCTCCCGAATACTGATAGCTGGCATTATCTTCTCCTTCAACTCCATAGCCGAAAAATATATCACCACGTATGGCTCCTTTTATGGCAGAACCTATATCATTAGCAAGAACAACCTTTCTGAAACTGACATTTTTATGTTCCAAATTATGTGTCGTATCTACCCATAGTAAAAAACCTAAAGGTATGTAGTTTTTGTCAACAGCCATAGTCCTTTGTGGTATTAACTGTGTTCCAAAAGCTCCCTTTATTGTGTTTTCTTTCAATATTTTGAAGAAAATATAGGAGTCATTCATATCCAGAATTTCATTACTTTTATTTTTGTTATTTCTCAACACATATTTTATTGTTTTAGCATTTCTTTTTGTATTTTTATCAATTAATCCTTTATGGCTGACGTGATCCCATAGTGATGAATACCTATGGTTATTTTTTCCATCATAACCTATATAAATAGTTCTATTTTCATCAACAAGTTTTACTATACCTGAACCTTGTATATGTAAAAAAAATAGTTCTATAGGATCATCGGTATAAAAAATTTCTAAATTCTTATTAGCTAGAGCACCAAAGTTTATCTGCCTTCTACTATAGTACTTGCTATCCGTTAAATCTGGTGGCCTTCTATAGATTGGATATCTGAAAATTGTATCTTTCCTTCTTTTAGCTCGGATAACTGGCATGTAATAGCCGGTAAATAGCGACCTATTTGAAATAACCTTATAGGGTAGAAAAAATTTTTCAAAAAATACCTTAATGTGCTTATTTTCGTACCCATCTATAGTTTTTGCTATTTTACATATCCCATTTAAATCTTTTTTAACTATATTTTTATCTATTTGCGGTAATATTTTTTTATTTTCGTCAAATTTTGAAAATCTTTCGCAAGACATTAGAAATAACCTTAGGGCAATTTTAAAATCTTCTTTCCCCCAATCGTCTAATTGATTAAAATCCACCTTTTCCAGTTTGGAATTATTACCTAGAGGTATTTCCATCCTATACTTGTTTTTAGAATGCAAATCATTTAACGTCATTACTACCGCTAGAGTAGTTATAGCTACCAGAAAGTAATGGTGGATTTTAGGCATTATCAATTGATTTTAATAACCAGATATCATCTGCTAAATCTTTAGATTGGTTTTGAATAAAAGTCCAAAGTTCTGTAACTCTAATGGTTTTGTCTCTAGATCCGCTAATCAATTCACCTTGTGTATTTTCTACATAATTTATCTGGTCCATTGTAACTTTAAGAGTTATAGCCTTATTTCTCTTGTTAAAAATTTTGGACTCAATAGTTTTATCTGTAATAGCTATTACAACCGCTTTATATATCAAATCCTCACTATTCTCTATCCTTTTTTTAAAGATTTGGAATAAATCTTTCGTTAGCATTTTTTCCAAAACATCCAGTCTTTTTTCAGAAAAAGCATCCATTACCATAGCCATAGCTTTCTCTGCAGACTTTAAAAACTTACTTTCATCAAACTCTACTTTGCCATCAGCTTTTTTTTGTTTATTTGTTCTGTTTAGATAGTTTTTATAAATTTTATTAAATTCTTCTATATTTCCCAGAACAACTACTTTCTTCTTGGTTTTTCCGTCATTATTGCTATTGGCGGTATTGGTAACATTTTTTATAAAGTTGTTTGCAATATCATTTTGTTTTCTTTTTTCGTCATCTGATGTCAAACCAAAGTTGCTAAATAACAACTTATATACAAAAATTACTAAAATTAATAAAACTACTATAGTCATAAGCTCTTTTTATTCAAACTGTTTTTTAATAATTACTGCCAGGAACCACCTAGTTGATTAAGTTTATTATTTTTTCGGGGCGCACTTTTTGCACGTTTTTGATTTTGACTATTTATGGTAAGTTCCATCTGTAAATCCGGTACACTTTTCGCACGTTTGTTCTTTCGTAATCCTTCTATAACACTGACCCACTCTTCCTGTTGGTTGATTTCTCTATTACCTTTACCTTTGTCATTTATATATTCGTTTGGTACACTCTGACTGTAATATTCATCATTATTTTCATTATCTACCATAGTTTACCACCTTTTAATATTACCATTCGTTCACAACATTGATATTTCTTGTTGAGAAGCTAAACTGGTATTATTATAGGACAATTGATTTAAAAATCAAAATATAAATGAAGATTAATATAATATCCGTTGGTAAATTTAAGAAATCAGACCCATACTCAGTTCTTTACGAAGAATATAGTAAAAGAGTTAATTTTGATATAAGATTAGTGGAGATAAAGGGACGTGTAAGCTATAGCAATATAGAAGAGCAAAAAGAATATGAAGGGATAGAAATTTTAGGTAAAATTGATAAAAACAGTAAAGTCGTGGTACTTGATGAAAGGGGAAAAATAATTACTACAAATGAATTTACTACCATTGTTAATGGTTATATTGATTGTGGAAATGATTTGGATTTCGTTATAGGTGGAGCTAATGGCTTATCCGCCAATGTTTTAAGAAGGGCTGATTTTGTATTGTCACTTGGTAAAATGGTGTATCCGCATCTAATGGTTAGAGTTATGCTTGTGGAACAGTTGTATAGAGTATATACTATAAATAATAATCATCCTTATCATAAATAATTTAGAATAAAATAATAAAACTATTAGAAACACTTAAACTGTGCCAGAACTAATTTTAATACAAAAATGTAAATATGTTATATTCCTAAACTTGAGCTACTTCTCCTCTTGCCTGTTTCTTTCGCAAATTGTTTGTTTGCCTCTTTCATCGCTATAGCGATATTACCTTTAATATCCCTAATTAATTCTTTTTTTTCGTCAGGATTTGTAGTTTCTTTAAGTACTCCTTGAATAGATTCAATAGTATCCCTATCAAAAAACTCATACTCTATAAGAAATTTTTTTGTTACGTTATCTAATCCTAATATTTTGGTTAGTGTTTCTTTCTTTTTAATTAACTCATATATTTGGTTATTATTTTTAATATCATATTCAGTAAATTGTTTAGAATTATTAGTAGTTTGAGTTTTTTGGGCAGTGTTTTCTCCCTTAATATGATTTGACTTTTTGGTGGATTTCCTATTTTTATTATGTCTCTTAGTATTATTCTTATTGTATTTTTTACATCTTTCTTTATAAATTTTTTTATATTCATCAAAACCATGATTACATAATTCTAGAAAAGCATCCATTGTATGGACACCGCAAGAATACCCATCCTGTTGTCTACCGTCTTTTAGGGAATTCACTTCATATTGATTACCTTGTATTATTTTATCTAAATCATCTACTGTTAAATCTTTTTTTGCTTTGTCTTATTTTTCTTGCTTCATCTAAATTTACCTTAAAGCAAACTAATGTCCAATGTTTTTGATTTGTAGATATTGGTTGAGTGAAAGTTATCTCACCTTTTATACCATCATCATCCAATAAATTATTTATAGCGTCTATTCTTTCCATTTTTTCGGCATTTGCATCGCGGTCTATAGTATCGTAGAGCCTTGGATCTAGATAAACTATTTTTTCATTGTTATTTTCATTAGTAATTATGCCACGTTGGTTCACTTCTTTGATACTAAATTTTGTACTATTTTTTAGCTCTTTGAAAATAGTATTTTTCATTCTAGCCATATCGGCGTATTCCATCCATCTTTTAGTTTTAATTAAACTTTCTCTTAAATTTTTATATGATATGTTAGTATTCATTGAATAACTAAATATATCCTCATCCTCCGTAGATTTTGGATTTTTTGTAGAACTATTTTTTCTTTCTATAATATTCTCTTGATTTGAATTAAATAAATATACCCCGTTTGGAGAGATATGATACTATCTAGCTAGTAAAATAAAGTATTTTTGCTATAAAATCAAGGGAATTTTAATAAGAGATTCTTCATATTATTATTAAGATACTAATTAGCATTTACACATAATATAAAAATACACATCTATTACACTATTTACAATAAATTATATTCGCAAACTTATTGGCTGGCGATAGTACAACACTTATTTCAAGCAAATCCAGCGATTTTATTACTCTTCTACCCTTTTTATCAAATGTAAAATCATTTACAACATATCCTATACTTAAACCATTGATTATATTATTCCTAATGAAAGAATATATTTTGCCATATCTAGTATAGTCTATCTGCCCTTCCACATAAAGTCCAACATAGTCTTCTTTAAAATCATAAACAATACCTATAACTTCACCTCTTTCATGTTGCCAAAGTAATGGAATGGTATTTTGTTGCTTGGAAATATTTTTAAATGCACCATTTAATATTATATCTTCATAAGAATCCTCTAGGTTGAAGATACTGGCATATCCAAAAAATACACCTTCTTCAAGATTATTACTATAATTTTTAACTTTTCTACTATATTCCAAATTAAAATATTTTTATTTCTATTATCATTTTCAATAATATTAGAAATTTAGGAAGGACATAAAAAAAAGTCCCTAAAGGGACTTTAAAAATAAAAATACATTTAATCTCAATTACTACTGTACGACTATAACGGATCTTCTATTTTTGGACCAAATAGCCTCGCCTTTACCAACAACAGCTGGTCTCTCTTTGCCATAACTTATAGTTTTTATTCTTGATGATTTTACCCCTTTAGAAACAAGGTATTTCTTAGCAGCTTCAGCTCTTCTTTGCCCTAGTGCTAAATTGTATTCTCTTGTGCCTCTCTCATCACAATGACCTTCAATTAATATAGCTATATTAATATTGTTATTTAACCAAGTAGCAGTTTTATCAAGTGTTTTCTTTGCTCCCTCACTTAGAGCTGAACTATCAAATTTAAAGAAAACCCTATCTTCTTTTGGTTGTTCAGATTCAGCAGCTCGGTTTACACCCATAGCCTCTTCTTCAGAGTCAACAACATCATATGTTTCGCTACCACATGCCATAACCAATGCTAACAATGGTAAAATTAAATATTTCTTTTTCATAACAGCCTACTTATTTTTTGTAAAAAATATGCATTATATTATACTATATATAGTAATAGTCAAGCTTATTTAATTGTATTTCAAACCATTTTTTAAAAAGATTTAAACCATCACGATCCTAAAAAATAGGTTGACTTACTCCAATTATAAATTACTATTGTAGCTATGCATCCTTAGCTCAGCAGGATAGAGCAACAGCCTTCTAAGCTGTGGGTCGTGAGTTCGAATCTCGCAGGATGCACCAGTCTTATGTATTTAATTTGTATTTTTTGAATATCCATATTACCATATAAAATCCTCAAAAATATCAAAACGCCACTTCAACAGAGTAATTTACACCCTAAAATCACTCCACCTCCACACCCTCCACACCATAGGTATTTTTAATCCTACCTATTTCAACATCCGTCAAACAAAATTCCGTCGGCAATTTTACCCTCATATCATCAATTACAATCTCAATATTCGTAAATTTATCGACTCCACTATTCTTAGTTTTATTAATTATCAGCTGCAACTCATCAATACATTTTTCATTAGAGACTTTAATCACGGCATTATTTATAAAAACATTCTTTTTACGCTCAACAAAAACATTTTCTTTCTTATTTTTAATATCATTAAAGTTAAATTTCTTTATAAATCTGACTTTTTCTATCCCCTCTTTTGTATTTTTCAAATAATCATCCAATAGCCAAAAATCCTTCACATTCAACCTTAAACCGGATTCATCTGATTTTACACTACACTCAAAAACCAGCTGCTTATGCTCCTTATCATCGAGCCAATCCTTATGTTGAGTAATCATATCACCATTAAACAACGTAACTTCTACTAAACTGGTTGGATCAGAAACCGATATGTAAGCATATTTTCCTTTATCATTAGATTTTATGGACGAACTTATGACAACACCAGCTATTTTTACTATTGAACCATCAGGAATTTCGTTTATCTCAACCTTATTTTCAATTTCATTATAAAAACTTATACCTTTTGAATCTAACTCGTCTTTTATGGCATCTAGTGGATGGTTGTTTAGATAAAAACCAAAAGCTTCAAATTCCTTCTGACATCTATCATAACCAATCCAATCATCAACATCGCATAACTTTGGCAGCAAAGTCTTACCGCTATTAAAATCACCGAATAAACTTATCTGTGGACTAGATTTTTCTTCTTCTGAGGTTTTTGCATAATTACTTAGTATTTCACAAGAATCATTAATTTGTCTTCTATTATCATGTATTTTATCAAAACTACCTGATTTTGCCAGAGATTCCATTGTTTTTTTATTAACAACTTTATTTCCTAGCCTGCTACAAAAATCAAAAATATCGCTGAAATCTCCATTTTCTCCTCTATCCCTGACTAAAACATCTATAACTTCCTGTCCTACACCCTTAATAGCACATAATCCGTACCTTATAGCTAACTCCTTATCCCCATGATAATATTCCTCTCCTTTGTTAGGGTTAATTTTATCAATCAGTTCAACCTTAAAAAAATTATCTGACAAATTTACATCCGGAGGTAGCACCTTTATATTATGCCTTTTGATATCCTGCAGATAATAGTATATTTTATCGGTATCTATTATTTCCATATTTAACGTTGCTGTCATAAATTCAACCGGGTAGTGAGCCTTAAGGTAAGCAGTTTGATAACTTATAACCGCATAGGCAGCCGCATGAGCCTTATTAAAACCATATTCAGCAAATTTTGCCAGCAAATCAAATATTTCATTACTTAGCTCCTCATCTATATCGCTAAATTCTTTACACCCTTTAACAAACACATCCCTCTGTCTATCCATCTCTTCTTTGATTTTTTTACCCATAGCACGTCTTAGTAGATCAGCTCCACCAAGTGTATAACCAGCAAGAACTTTAGCTATATTCATAACCTGTTCCTGATAAATTATTATACCATAGGTATCTTTTAGAATAGGTTCCATTTTGGGATGCATATATTCAACTTTTTCTTTTCCATGTTTCCTATTTATATAGGTTGGAATATTACCCATAGGCCCAGGTCTATATAGAGAAATTAGAGCTATTATATCCTCTATATTATCCGGTTTTATCTGTTTTAGCATCCCAATCATGCCACTAGATTCAATTTGGAATACCGCCAATGAATCAGCTCTTTTTAGCAAGTCAAAAGTTTTTTTATCATCAAGCCTTATATTATCTATATCTATTTTTTCCTCTGTTATTTCGTAAACATAGTCAACAGCATCTTTTATAACTGTCAGAGTTTTTAGACCTAAAAAATCAAACTTAACTAAACCTACCTTTTCACAGTACTTCATATTATATTGAACCACTGGCATATCAGCAGAATCATCAAAGTATAACGGACATATTTGTTCCAAAGGCTTATCACCAATAACCAACCCGGCCGCATGTACTGAAGAATGTCTGTTTAGACCTTCAAGCTGTATAGCTATATCAAATAATTTTGAAATTTCAGGATCACTTTGTCTTCTAGATCTTAGGTCAGAATCTAATTCTAGAGCGTCTTCAAGACCGGTATCAAAGGGAATTGTTTTACTTATTTTATCTACTTCGCTATATCCCATCTCTAGAACGCGCCCTACATCTTTTATAACGGCTTTAGATTGTAATTTTCCAAATGTTATAATTTGTGCCACACTGTCCTTACCATACTTATTCTGCACGTATTCTATGCTCCTAGCGCGACCTCTCTGGCAGAAATCAACATCAAAGTCAGGCATAGATACCCTTTCCGGATTTAAGAAACGTTCGAAGAAGAGGCTAAATTTTATCGGATCAAGATTTGTTATTTTCATAGCCCAAGCAACCATAGAACCTGCACCGGATCCTCTACCTGGTCCTATCGGTACCCCGTTAGTTTTACTCCAAACTATAAAATCAGCGCATATAAGGAAATAACCGGGAAAATCCATCTGATTTATAATTCCTATTTCAAATTCCAGTTGATTAAAATACTGCTCCCTTATTTGATTCTGTTTATCCGCATCAACAATGTCATCGGTTATAAATTTTTGTCTTAGACGTTCTTCTAATCCTTCTCTAGCTATTCTAGCCATTTCCTCTGCTTCACTAACACCTTTCGGTAGATCAAAGTGTGGTAAAGTAGGTTTTCTGGTATGAGCCATCACACTAATTTGCTGAGCTATATTGACAGAATTTTCTATTGCTTCGGGCAAATCTTTGAATAATTCTATCATCTCATCTTCCGATTTAAAATAATGCTCTGGAGTTAATTTTGGCCTATTTGTTTCGCTAACATATCTGGCATCGGCTATACAGGAAAGTGCATCTTGTGCTTCAAACATTTCCTTTGCGTAAAAATGGCAATTGTTGGTAGCAACCAGAGGTATATTATAATCGTATGCCAGCTTTATAAAATTATCTTCTGTATCAATTTCGTCCTTAAGTCCGTGTCTTTGGATTTCCATGTAAAAATTTTCACCAAGATTTGTTTTTAAAAAGTCCGTTATATCCCTAGCCGTGTTGTAATTTCCGCTAATTAAGGCTCTACCTATAGGTCCTTCTACTCCACCGGATAGAACTATAATCCCATCTTTTTTAGCTACCAGATCTCCTATATTTACGTGTGGTTTTATATTTTGTTCTCTATTAAGATAACTTTGGCTTAGGATGGAAATTAGGTTTAAAAAACCTTGATTATCTTTAGCTAACAGTATCATTTTACAAAATTTTTCTTCTCTTTTGCTGTCGGACAAGATGTCCCTATCTCTATTTAGCATTTTCCCCATATCAAAAACAACTTCGCAACCGATTATGGGTTGTATGCCCTCGTTTGTTGCCGCTACGGAGTATTCTAATGCTCCAAACATGTTGTGTGTGTCGGTCATTGCTGCAGCAGGTATATTGCTGTTTTTGAGTTGTTTGACGAAGTCTTTTATTTTTATAGCTCCACTGCATAATGAATATTCGGTGTGTGTTCTAAGGTGTATGAATCTCGCCATTTTTGATAGTTGCTTTAAAACTCATTTCTAATGATGTATTAAATAGTTTTTTAAATAAAAAACAAATGGTGAGGATAGTGTTAGATAATGTTAGTTTAAGAGGTAAATAATATTAAAAAATATATAATCTAACCCCAACCTCGCTTTTCATCCCAACTTCATCCTTATTTTTAGCTGAT
>CAPZCD010000025.1 GCA_948744995.1 uncultured Rickettsiales bacterium
TAGCAGAAGATTGTCTAGTATTGTTAATACCATTCTTAACTTTATTGAATAGGTTAAACATTATCTATAAATTTTTTGTATATTTGTTGTTTGTCTATTTTTATTTATTTGCAGTTGTTATGCACTAATAATGCATAATTATTTATACTATCCCATATATTTTTATAACAATTGTCATAATTATTATAAAATAATTCATATTATTTATTATGATAACACAATTTAATTTATATCTCTCTACTTCTAATCTCTAATCATAATCCTATAAAGTTCCAATAGTAGAGCTATAATAAATAAACTTGTTTCAGCTAATACTATTGATAGTATAAATATTATTGTTATAAATTTAGCTAAATTATCTTCTAGCATAACAATGATATTGATTATTTTCCAATACATAATCTCATAGAGAACTATTTCTCTATACAACCATCTAACCCTTCCTTATCTAATACAACCTTATACTCTTTTGCTTTTTCTATATCTTTCTTTTGAGAAGATTTATTACCACCACAGAATAATAAGATTATATTATTATTATTTACTTCTGTGAAATATATTCTAAATCCCTGTTTAAATCTTAGTTCCAGTATACCATTTGATATTGATTTGTAGTCACCGTAGTTACCATCGGAAAGTCTTCTTATTCTATTTAATATTATTTTCTTATCCACTATCTCTTGCTTTTCTATCCATGTTTTAAATGGTTGTTTATTCTTATTTCTATCAAAAAATAGAAATATCTTCTTTAGAGAAACTTTCATAATTACAATTTATGCTATTTTTACTTTATTTCTTGTAAATGGTAACTTTTTTGTCTTTTTAAAAGATATGCTAAAACCAAAAGCTCCTAAAATCTTGATAAAAGTACTTAGTTTTGGTTCTTTTTACCTTCCAGTATACTATATAAAGTTGATCTTCTTAATCCAGTTTTTTTCTCAAGGTTAGTCCAACCAAAAGCTTTAGCCATTGTTTTGAGTTGTATCATAAGATATTTTATATCACCAGTCTTGTTATATTCCTGTAATTCATCTTTAAAACATAATTCAGCTAATTTTGGATCTTGTTTATATAATTCAACCTCAAGTTTCTCAAAATCATCTCTAAATTCTTTATTTTTAACCATATGTTGTATTAATATAATTAATTAAATTGTAGTCTAAAGAATACAATTTGTCAATAGGTAATATAATAAATATCTATTGTTTTATACAATTATCTAACCCATCTCTATCCAATATAGCTTTATATTCTTTTGCCTTTTCTATATCTTTCTTTTGGGATGATTTATTGCCACCACAGAATAATAAAACTATAGTATTATTCACTTCTGTAAAGTATATTCTAAATCCTTGTTTAAATCTTAGTTCTAGTATATTATTACCAACTGATTTATAATCTCCATAGTTACCATCTTCTATTCTTTTAATTCTTTCAGATATTTTATATTTACTATTTTTTTCCAAAGAAAGATACCATATTTGAAATGGATATTCTCTTTTATTTCTATCAAAGAACAATACAACTTCTTTTTTCTTCTTTAACATAATTTTATCTTTATATCAAAAGCTTTAAGACATTTTAGGAAGTTACTTAATTTTGGTTCAGTTTTACCATTTACAATATTGTATATTGTTTTTCTTGATAGACCAGATTTTTTTTCAAAATTACAAAAACCAAAAGCTTTTATTGAATTTTTGAGTTGATGTCTTAGATATTTACTATCATTTGTTTCAATATAATTATTTAATTCATTTTCTAAAAATAGCCTATTGAGTTCTTTATCATTTTTTAAAGTTTCTATTTCAAGTTTATCAAATGTAAAATATTTCTTATTTACCATAAGTAGAAATTAATTTAATAATAATATTATGTGTAATAAATTACTCATTGTCAAGAGTTTTTTTATAGGAAAAGTTTTTATTTTTCTTTATATTTATTCATAATATTTCTCATAGAGAACTATTTCTCTATACAACCATCTAACCCTTCTTTATCCAATATAGCCTTATACTCTTTTGCTCTTTCTATATCTTTCTTTTGAGAAGATTTATTACCTCCACAAAATAGTAAAACTATAGTATTATTTACTTCTGTGAAATATATTCTAAATCCCTGTTTAAATCTTAATTCTAGTATACCATTTGATATTGATTTGTAGTCACCGTAGTTACCATTCTTTACTCTAATTAATCTTTTATTTATAATATCTCTAGTGAACTTTTCTTGTCTGTAAAACCATTCAATAAAAGGTGTTGAATTTGTAGTTCTTTTATAAAAAAATTTAATTACAATATCACTCATTATATACTATTACTTACCAGTGATAAATCAAATCCAAGATAATTAAATATCTTTTTAAAAGTACTTATTTTTGGTTCATTAACACAGTTAATTATTTTATACACAGTATCTCTACTTATATTACAATCATTAGCTAAGTTAGTATATCCATTGGCTTTAATGGCATATTTAAGAACAAACATCAGAGGTTTAATATCATCAGTTTTTTGATATTCATTAAATTCATCCATAACCATCTGCCTCATATATTCTGGGTCTTCTTTAAATTGTTTTACCATTAATTTTTCAAAATCATCTTCCATAGAAAATTAATTAATTATCTACCATAATTGTAGATTATAATATACAAAAGTCAAGATGGTGATCATATAACTCAAATTAAACTATGTCTATTTTATACAATTATTTAATTACTTTTTATTTAATATAGCTTTATATTTCTTTGTTTTTTTCTATATCTTTTTCTTAAAATTAGTCCAACCAAAAGCTTTAGCCATTACTCTGAGTTGTATCATAAGATATTTTATATATCATTAATATTTCTCCAATTTATCTCTAATACTTTTTAGCTTCTTTAGATCTATCTTAACATTTACGGGAGTATTATTAGTTATTTCCTGTCTTTCTATAGGTTTTTCTCCTATGGTGTCTCTCACCATTTCTATTGCTTTTAGATTACCATTTAAAGCTAATTTTAATAGTCTATTGGTTATAGCTTCTTTAAGAGTCTTTTTATTTATATTTTCTTCAGATAATTGTTCATTGAGAAGTTCTTTAAAAGTTTTTAATTGTCTTCTTACTTCTCCAGATTTAATTCCACCTTTTCTTCTTATTTCTCGTTGTTCATCTCGTAGATTAATTGGTGGTTTTAGATTAGCTAATTGTTTTTCCGTTGGCATTATTTTATTTATACTATTCAATATCATTACTATAATTACCACTACTAATATCCAATACTTCCACATCACCTAACCTTTTGGTAGCTTCTTTTGCATTACCTTTCAAAAATACCAATATGTTTTGATGTACTTTAACCACCTTCCGAGTAGATTTAAATTGCCCATTTGCTCTTATAGCTGCTGTAACTATAGAATTTAATAGTATTAGTTCATTATAATATTTAAATCCAGATTTAATGAATATATCTATGGTATTTCCAACTAGATTATAATAACTACCATCTTTTTTATCTCTAACCTCTCCTATAACCCAAACTACAAAACTGTTATTCCTAAGTTTTTTATATAGTTTGTTTATTATACTTTCATAAATAACTAAAAACTCAGAGTAGTTCTTTTGAGCAGATAGATCATCTTTATCATCACTATACTTCTCTAGATTAAAGTAAGGAGGACAGGATAGACGCATATCATAACTATTATCATCTAGTGTATTCAATACTTTATTACTATCTCCTATTAGATAATTAGGTATATGTTTATTATTATTACCACTAGATATAATAATCTCATTCATCTGTTTAATATTTTCTTTAATCTGTTTTTCACTAAGGTCTATTCCGGTATAATTTCTTTTGAGTATACTAGCTACTATTCCTCTAACACTTCCACCGGCAAAAGGATCTAGTATTCTATCATCTTCTTTTGAGAACCAATTATACATAACTTCACAAAGAACTGCATCAAATACAGAAGTACTAGGTAATTTTGTTATCTTCTTAAGATGTTTAGAAAATAATAAATTGGAATCTCTTCCTAATTCACTTCTTATACCTAAGTTTAACCACTGTTTTTTTCTAACTTGCCAAGATTGTTGTTTAGTATCAATAACACTAAATGGAGGTATTAGATATCTTTTGGAAAGAGGAACTAGATTATCTCTAGAGTGACTATTAAATTTATCACTGGTATTATTACCACCATATTCATCAAAATCATATTCTAATCCCCAATCCTTTAAATCTTCACAGTCAAAATTATTGTTTAGTAGCTCATAATCCCAGTCTCCCGTATTAGAGTTCAATCGTATATTTAGTTCTTTCTCGTCATCTTCATTAAGATTAACCATAACACAATCCACCGATTTATAACCCAGTTTCTTTAATTCCTTAACTCTAAAATGTCCTCCTACTATTATATTCTCTCTAGTTGGATAACTATTGACTACTATAGGTTCAACAACTCCAAATTTAGTTAAACTATCTCTAAGATGTTGTTCCTGTTCCTTTGTAGTTTTTCTAGGATTATGTTCTGAATATCTCAAATCCTTAAGTTTTATCTTTCTAATGGTTAATGTGTTTTCTGAATTCATCTAGTGATTTATTCCAATCTATATTATTATCATTATTAAGTATCTGTCTTCTAACCTTCAGAGCATAGATAAGACAATCTATCCTATCATCTCTATAGCTTCCCAATCCATCAAAAGATTCACATTCCGATAGGAAATCTAATACCCAATCCGCTTGTTCCGGTAGATATACATGTCCTGCTTCTATATCGCTAGATATTTCAAGATATCTAGTATACTTATCACTGGTTTGTTCTTTCTTTAGTCTACTATTATAGTAGGTAGGATATAATTCTCTAATTGGTAATCTACTATTATAACTTAACTCCTGTATTAGTGATTGCCCTGATGCTTTATTTTCTATGTATATTGAAGATATAGTGTTATACCTAGAGTAAATACTATTATTCTTATGGTAGAAGTTAATGAGATTATTCTTTAGTTCTACAAAATCCATCTTACCTACATACATATCTAATATATGTAAATCATTATTCTCTAGAGTAATACCTACCAAGATAAATGCAGAATTATCAGCACTAGTTTTACTACTAAATGCTGTATCACAAACTATATATAATAGTCTATATCTTTCATTTACTTCTTTATATCTTCTGAACCATTGAGTCTTTATTAGAGTTCCACCTAACTGTATTGGTTCCTGCTGTAGTTGTGAATAGAAGTAAAAAGGACTTAATTCTTTTATCTTTTTTAGTTGTTCTCGGTTATACTTCTCAGACCAGGTAGCTATGTTAGTTTCTTCATCTATTGCTCTTACTTCTATTAGATTCCATTTATCAATTTCATTAGTTTTGATATAACCTATCAGATCTTCCCTATGTAACCTCTGCATTATTAATATGATAGGAGTTCTATTAGGATTATTTAATCTAGACTTTAGAGTATAGAGATAGTAATCTATTGAATTTTGTCTTGCTATTTCACTTTTAAAATCATCCGCCTTAAGAGGATCATCTATGATGAGTGCTCCGCCAAATATATTGGTATCATTATCTATAATACCTGCTCCATTACCAGTTATGGAACCTCCTAAAGCTACCGAATATAATTCACCTCCATCTTTTATTTTCCATCTTCTTTTGGATTTGGTATCTTTCTCCAATTCAATGTTAAATAACAATTTATATAATTCAGAATTAATTATATCTCTAATCTCTTTACTGAACTTTAGTACTAATCCATCCGAGTAGCTGGTATAGATATTATTACAATCTTTATTTATACTGTAGAACCAAGCTATAGCATATTTAACTATTGCACTCTTTCCCCATCTAGGTGGTATAGCTATTGCTAGATTATTCTTTCTGCTATTACTATCATTACCATATACTAAATTCTCTATAGCCTTAATTATTTTTAGATGGAAATCTTTAAAGATAAACTCCTTACCAAAGATATAGGAATGGAATATCTTAATAAATAATCTAAAGTTACTCCTTAGAATAAAACTACTCTCAACTGGGTTTGAGAGTAGGAAGGTTAGTAATTTATTGTTTTTGCTATTCAATTTATTTCACATAATTCTTATACCTTTCCAGAATTATATCACAATAGTTAGGATCTATTTCCATCATATAACATATTCTATTGGTTTCTTCACAAGCTAAAAGAGTTGAACCTGATCCTCCAAAGGTATCAAGTATTATATCATTCTCCTTAGAAGAATTAATTATAGCTCTTTTGGCTAATGCTATGGGTTTTTGATTAGGATGCTTATAGTTTCGTATATTATCCTTAGGAATAGACCATAGATCCATGTCACTACTATCTTCATTTCTTCGGAAAGGTTTACCTTTGGAATACAATATAAATTCACATCTTCTTCTGTATTTCATATATCCCATACCCATACTATTTTTATCCCAAACTATTACCGCATCTGGAGTTCTATTTATGCTATCCAAATAATCTAGATATATCTTCTGTCTGATAGGCGATACACAAATATAAATATCCGCTAATGGTTTGGCAGCTCTTAATATTGTATTATCCAATAGTTTAGCTGTATTTAGTTTAGTATAGTCATCGTCTATTTTAATTTGCTTCTTCTTCCCTAAATCATATCTACAACCCTTATAATTTATACCATAAGGAGGATCTATAAATACCATATCTGCTTTAATACCGTTTAATAATAATTGAATATCATTAATATCAGTACTATTTCCACACATTAATCTGTGTTTACCTAACTGTATTATATTTCTGTAGTTCATTGATTATTTTATAGATTATTATCTACTCTATTTAGTAATCCAATCATTTATATTTATCATTTGAATTATTTGTTTTTTTATTTTGTTGGATGGTTTCCATAATTTAAACTTCCAACTCTTTAGGAAGTTATCTGGTATTTCTAATTTATCCTGTAGTTCTTTTAGTTGTTTCGTCGTCAATTTATCTAGTAGATCAATTATATTGTAGTTATTATCATCATTACTATTTTTATTAGTAGTAATTTCTTTTGTTTTCTTTCCTTTTTTATGATAATAGGAAGAAGATATTCTTTTATTTATACTAATCTTTCTTTTTATTCTGGATTTAATGTAATCTACAAAATCTTTATAGTTATAGTATAAATCAAAATTACTATTTATCTTTCGATTATAACAGTTTATATAGTAATTTAATTTAGCTATTGTTGTTATGTCATAATTATTTTGATAATTAGGACCTATAGTAGAATTTTTAAATTCCTTTTCTAATTTGCTAAGTATGATTAGTTTATCCTCAAAACTAATATCGTTACCTTTATAGCTATTAAAGTATAACTTTAACATAGAAAAATAATAACTAAAAAATAATAAAATTATTTGATTGATCTAAGAACTATTGACATAACTATCAATTATGATTTTTATACTAGACCATAAATTTTATTTTACAAGGGTATATTTGTACAGCAACAATAATTATTATACATTGTTATTAACATATAAAATACTAATTAATTATTTACAGTTTTAAGTTAGTTATTGAATAATTTAAATAACACAGAAATAAAATAAATCATTTATCAATATATATATTTCTTTAATCTTTAAACTCTTCTCTTCTTCCCCTATAAAACTCTACCAGCTGCTTCAAACCATACCACAATCTTATTTCTGCAGCTCCATACTTATTACCCAACTGTTTATCTAGTTTTGTTAGAGGGATATTATCTATACAGAATTTAATAACTATATCTCTTGTTATTACGTTATCTATGGACATTATGGCTTTATGATAACTATCATAGGAATAGATATTTTGAATAAGGGATTTATCTATAGTTATTTTAGATTTAGATTTATTTTTATTATTATTCTTTTCCAATAACAATAAACTTGTAGAAGAATTATAGTGAAAGCTATTCTCATAATCTAAAGCTAATCTTTCTCCTGCATATAGCTGATCTCCATCTATTATTTTCTTTTCAAATAGTTTTTGTAGATCTGTATGCTTTCTAATAGATTGCTTCTTTTGAGGTTTAAGATCTATTTCCGTATCAAATACTATTTTTTCTATTGGACTAATTCTTTTTTTATTCATGATAATATCTCCTCTATTGTTACTAATTTTATTTCTTTAATATTTGGCAATATATCTTTATAGAACTCATAGATGCCCTTTCTAATAAATATTTTACTTTCATAGTTAATAGCTATTCCCTTTAGATATTCTTTTGTTATATAATCTTTTATGAAGTTACTTTCACAAAGTATTGTTATTATTGTTTCATTACTGTTATTATCTATATCTATTTTTTGTTCTTGAAATAGATACATTCTATTAAACCAATTGTAGTAGTGATTAATACCATATAATTTAGTTAGATTATTAATTACTTTATTCCAGTTATTATTTTGTTCATTTAGCAATAATGTCTGTTTAATCTTATTGTTTTTAATGGAATTAATAAAATTCATTCTATGATTGGTTATTTCTTCCTTTGTTTTAATTTCTCTTTCTTTTTGTTTTTGTTTATGTTTTAATTCCTTTTCTTCTTTTTTTCTAATCTTATCTAATTTATAATTTAACCATTTCTTTATAGTTCCTAATGGATTACTATTATCCTTTAGTTTAGAAGTATATTTTATTGATTTATACAGTAGCTCTAGATTATTTTTATTCTCTATAACTAATTTAGCTACTATTTTTCTTATTGTTTCTTCATTATATCTGTTTATTTTAGAATTAAGTAGTAGTGGAACTAGGGTATCAAAGATTTGTTTTTTAATGGTATATACTTTTTCTACTTCAATTGTTTTTCGTTTATTAAAATCTGTTTCTTTTTTATTTTCTTTAATATCTTCTTTTTCTTTATTCTTTTTTTCTGAATTTTTTTCTGCATAAACAGAATTACTATTCTTTGTATTATTATATATATAAGGATCACATTTTTGTGATAGCTTAATCACATTTTCATGATTTAATTGGTAATCATTTTTTTCTTGTTTAAGATCAATGTTGTTATTATTCACATTAACTGAATTAATTTCATAGTTAATTATTATTTCTTCTTTATCTTTTTTACTAATATTACTATAATCTATAATTGAATTATTTTTGTTATTACTGCTATTGTTATTATCAATGTTAGTATTATTTTCTACCATATCCTGATATTTAATATCATAGGATACTTTTATGGTTTCATATAATTCCCTATTGTTGTGTTTTAATTCGTTTAAGTAATCTTCTGTATTATCATTAACCAATAGTAATCTATTACTATTGGTATTGTTACTATTATCTATAATATAATTCTTTTTCTTAAGTTTAGATATGGTATTTCTAATGGTACCTTCCGATAACTGAAGGAATTTAGCTAGATATTCATTGCTAGCATAACAACCTTCATCTCCTTCCAGAGATTTAATTTCTGTAATTAATATCTTTTCGGTCGCCAGAAGTTTTAAATAACTAATTTTTATAAACTTCTCTCCGTATTTTATCAGGTTAAAAATAAATATATTCTAGGCATTTTTTAAATTTCTTTCGTTTTTTATTAGTTTCCATTTTTTCATAATTTTTTGTTATTTTTTTGAATTTTCTCTCCAATTTTATTTATTTCTCTCCGTGAATTGTAACCTTTGGATAAAAAAGTAATCTACAGTGACAAAGTATACAACTATATGATAAATAAGATTTATTTATAGTTTCATTATTTTATTAGTTAGAAACTATATAGTGATTGGAATAATGGTAGGATAGTATACTATTATTCTAACTTTTTTAGATGGTTATATTATAATATTTCTATATTTTATAGTAATAGATTATATATTAATACAATAGTATATTGTTAATATATTTTATGCTGATGTGATAAATTATTAATAAATTCTTAAAATTATTTAAGGTAAACAGTTATAAAAAAGTCTCTTTTTTTGTGAGAGTTCGAATCTCCCTTGAAGACCCATAAATTTTTTATTTATTTTTTCTAAAATTAGGTTTCAAAATTAATTAGGAATTAACTCCAGTTTGATTTTTAAGTTTATGATATCTTAAGTCAAGATATAAATAAGTACTTCTTTTGAAATAAAATAAGAGAATATAATAAGTATTTGACACATTAATCTCTGTTAAAGTCTTATCAGTGTTTTTTAGATATAATTTTTATATTTAAATTATATTTTCCTTATTTTTTAATATATTTAATTATCATTATATATGATAAATACCTATTATATTTATAATATATATCTATTTGATACTGTATTGGCATAGTTAAATGCATAATATACTATGTCTAAAAAGTCTAATAACAACATAGATTCTTATGTTATTAATCAAGCAAAATATTACTCCAATAAGTTAGTCAAAAATGGTTATTATGATAATCGTGAAAGAGAAGATTTATTTCAGGAATTTATAATCTGTTATCTAAAACATAGAGATAATTATAATATTACTAAATCTAGTTTTAAGGTATATGTTACTTTCATATTTCAAAATCTTAATAAAGATTTAATAATAAGAAGTATTGAAAGAAGAAAAGTACCAGTAACTTATTATCAGAATACATTACCACCGAATCGGTGTTATGAAAATAATAGTGATACTACGGAATATATGGACCCACTTATGGAAGTGAGTCCTTTTTTTATGTCTCTAAATATGATATATCTAAAAAATACTATAGATAAGTTACCAAATGAAGAACTTAAAGAAATATGTTATCTCATCATGGATGGATATAACATACTTGAAATAGCTAAGAGACTTAATTTATCAAGAGTAGTTATCTATAAAAAATTAAAACAAATAAAAAAATATTTTAATTAGCTATTTACACTTTTTAAAAAAAGACAGACTAAATAATTAGTTAATAAAAAATATTTTTAAAATGTCAGTTAAAACAAAAGAAACTAACACTAATAATATTGATCGAGAATTAGATCTGGCAGTAGATAACATATCTAAAATACTTTTGAAAGCCATAGAAAGATTAAAAGGTGATAATAATCAAATAGAAGAAGATAATGATAATAATATTACTTCTATTAGGACTGGACTCTTAGAAGATTTTAATATATAATAGAATTCACACTTATTTGTAATAGGAGAGATTATATATGTCAGTAGAAATGAGAAGACAACTATTTAATTTAGCTAATCTTAGTTTAAATGAGCTAAGAGCTAAATGGTATGATATATTTAAATCTGATCCTCCTTATCATAAAAGGAGATTACTCATTAGAGAGTTAGCTTATCAAATACAAAGTTTATACTATACCAATATTCCTTCCAAAAATGAAATAGCTAACCTTATTAAAATTGCTGAAAAGGAAATAATAGATAAGAATGATAAAGTTAAATATGCTAGTGGTAATCGAATAACTATAGTGCCTCCAATAGGAACAGTAATTAAGAAAATCTATAGAAACCAAGAATATTTTATAAAAATATTAGAAGATAATAAAATAGAGTATAATGGAGATATATACAAAAGCTTATCAGCGGTAGCCTATAAAATAACCGGAACCAAATGGAATGGAAAGGTATTCTTTGGTTTAGTTAAGGATAGAAAAGATTTAGAGAATAATAATCTAAATATACAATCTAAAAAAGTAGGATAGTGATGTATAGTATTGATAATAATAAATCATTAAGATGTGCCATCTACACAAGAAAATCTTGTGAAGAAGGACTGGAATTGGAATATAACTCTTTAGATAGTCAACGAGATGCTTGTATAAGTTATGTGGCATCTCAAAAGTATAACAACTGGATCTTGGTTGATAAAGAGTATAACGATGGTGGTTATAGTGGAGGTAATTTAGAAAGACCAGCCCTAAAGGAGTTAATTAGAGATATAACCAATAACCTTATAGATATGGTGGTGGTCTATAAAATTGATAGATTATCCAGATCTCTAATGGACTTCAGTAAATTAAGTGATCTATTCAATAGATACAATGTATCATTTGTATCAGTGACTCAGAATTTTGATACTAGCAATTCAATGGGTAAGCTGATGCTAAATATTCTTTTATCTTTTGCTCAGTTTGAGAGAGAAATGAGTGTTGACAGAATGAGGGATAAATTAAGATCCCAACAAAAGAAAGGTCTTTGGACTGGGGGGGAATGTGCCTTTAGGTTACGATGTGGTAGATAAAAAACTCATTGTTAACAAAGAAGATAAAAAGATTGTACAGTTTATCTATGATAGCTATATCAAAACCCAATCAATTGCAGATACCATAGTGCTAGCTAATGAAAAAGGTTATAGATTCCGGGATAGAATAACAGTTAAAACCGGAAGATTAAGAATAGGAAATAAATTTAACATAAAATCACTACATCATATATTAACCAATAAGACCTATTTAGGTCTTATAGAGAATAAAAGAATAAATGAAATCTATAAGGGTATACATGAAGCTATAATAACAGAGGAACAGTTTAATAAAGTTAGAGAAATATTAGACAAGAATAGAAATGACAAAATATATAGAAGCAAAAGAAAAGTAGTAATAAAAGATACGGATAGCGAAAGGGTAGTGGTAAAATATAATCCCAATAGAAATACTAATGTACCCTATCTTCTTAAAGGATTAGTACGATGTAAATGTTGTAATTCTCTACTAACACCAACCTATACCACAAAATTAAACAGAGTGTATAGATATTATAAGTCAAATAAATCAATTAAATACAAAAGTAAATGTACTCTGGACTTTGTACCTGCTGAAGAGATAGAATCAGTGGTACTTAATGAAATATATAAAATAATTAAAACACCAAAGGTAATAGCTAATACCATTAGATTATCCAATAACCTAATAGATAGTACAGATATTGTATCTTCTTTCCATAATATAGAAACCCTATGGAAAGAATTATATCCAAAGGAACAAATAGAAATAGTTAATAATATTATAGAGGAAATAATAGTTGAAAGAGATAATCTAAGTATAAGATTTAGATTAAAAGGGTTTATATATTTATTAAATGAAGCACAATTAAATAACATAAATATACAAGAAAATGATAAAAATACTGAGGTTATACAAATAAATATTCCAATCAACTTTTTTAGAAGAGGAGGAAGAAGTTATATTATGGTACCGAAAGATAAAATTGATGATGATAATTTGATTGTGTTTGATAATCCAGAAAACAAATACTCTAATCTAAGAAAAGATATGAACAAAATAACCCTAATTAAAGCGATTGTACAATCCTATCATCTGGATCTAAAAGTTAGAAAATGTCCTGGTAGTTTACCAACAGATATAATGAATAAATCCAGAACTTATGTTAATTTTATCTATGGTCTTAATTATTTATCACCGGATATTAAAAAAAAGATACTCACCGGTGATATACCTAAAGGATTAACTCTTCAGGAAATTAGATCTAAAGTAATACCTTTAGATTGGAATGAACAAAGGAGATTATATGGCTTTAACTAAGCAACAATGGTATGCGGAAAGAACCAAGGGTATAGGAGGATCTGAATGTTCCGCTATACTAGGATTAAATCCCTATATATCCAATGTGGAACTATGGGAAACAAAAACCAAAAGAAAAAATAATGATATAACGGGTAATAGCAGTAGAAATATGCTATTCGGTACCAAAATGGAACCTATACTTAGAAAAAGATTTAGTAGATTATATAATGACAGATATAAGGTAATATACTTTGCAAATGATCTCATTAGACACAGAGAATATAACTTTATATTTAGTACTCTTGATGGAAGATTAATAGATAAAAAAACAAATGAAGTTGGAACACTGGAAATTAAAACAGCTTATTTGATAAGTACTACTAATAAATGGAGTAAAGATAAAATACCTGATAACTACTATTGTCAATGTCTACAACAGCTATTAACTACCGGTTATGATTTTGTGATTGTTTATGCTATGCTTTATTATAGATATAATAATAGGTATAAATATAACCTACGTAGTTATTACATTAAATCAAAAGATAAACAGATGGAAATAGAATATCTAAAAAATAAAGAAATAGATTTTTGGAATAATCATGTACTTAAAGATCTAAAACCCAATCTAATATTACCGAGGATATAATATGGAAATAAAAATATTTACTAACAACAATACTATAGATTTTAATTATATAGAATTAACTAACTATATTAAATCTAATTTAGAGAAATATAATAATCTAACATTTAATGCTAATGAAGTTAAAGAAGCAAAAGAAACAAGAGCAACTCTAAATAAACTAAGAATAGCCCTAGATACCAGAAGAAAAGATATTAAAAAAGAATGGAATAAACCCTATTTGGAATTTGAAGATAAGATAAAAACATTAATTAATCTTATAGCTGAACCTATTAATAGAATAGACAAACAGATTAGAGAACAAGAAGATAAATATAAAATCAACAAAAGAATAGAAATAGAAAATTACTTTAACGATAAAATAGAAAAAGAAAGTAAATTAAATAATAAAGTAATAACCCTAGATAAAATATGGAATAATGATTGGTTAAACAAAAGCGTAAAGATCAAAGATATAAAAAATACTATAGATGAAATCATAACTAAAATAGAAAAAGATATAGCCTTAATAAATAGTTTACCCATAACAAATTATCTAGAGCAGATAAAAGATAAATATCTTAATACTTTGGATTTATCACTAGCTCTTCAGGAACAAAAGAGATTAGAAGAACAAAATAAACAACTGAAATTATTATTTAGTAACAAATCAAAAGAAGAAAGAGAAGAAAAAGAAGAAGAAAATAATAATAACAATAACTCCAAAAAAGCTAAAGTAACATTTGAGGTAATAGATAGTTTAGAAAATATCTACAAATTAAGAGACTTTATGAGATCTAATAACATTAATTATTGGAGAATATAAATATAATGTTAATAAAACCAACAAACTATGAGGAATTATCTAAATTAGCAGATATGATTTTAAAAACAGATTTTATATCAGCTAATAGTAATAAAGAAACTCTAATGGTAACCATCCTATTTGGAATGGAAATAGGTTTGCCTCCTATAGCAGCCATAAGAAATATCTTTATGGTAAATAAACAACCGGTAATATCGGGAGATGCTATGTTATCTCTTATATACAGCAGTAACCTAGTAAAAGACTATAAACAATATTACGAAGCTAAAGAAGATAAAGTTATAGTAACAGTATCTAGAAAAGATAACAACATAACCATAACATCAGAATTCTCAATGGAAGATGCAAGAAAAGCTAATCTACTTGATAAACCTATCTGGAAACAATATCCCAAAAGAATGTTACTCTACAGAGCAAGATCCTATGCTTTAAGAGATTGCTTTCCAGATATCCTTAAAGGTTTAAGATCTCAAGAAGAAATGGAGGATAGTATAATAACAACAGTAGCAGAAGATAATAATACCATTATCCCTAACAGTATATTACCTGTAACTAATAGCATATTACCTCATACGGGGACAAAGGGAGAAACAGATGAAAAAAAGAAAGAGATAAAAATAGGAGAGGAAGCAGACAAAGAAACGGAAATAGAAAAAAATGAAGATATAGGTGCTCTATCTTTCTTCAAGATCAGGAATAAATCGGAAAACATTAGTACTAATGAAAATGAAGACTTTATAGAAGTATTTGATTTTTAAATATCTTTACCTTATGCATCCAATGCAAAGATTTTTAAAAACCTATGACAAAATTTCAATTGCATATAAATTCATTTAATTATATAATACAAATATGTTATATTATGGGAAGTGTGGTAATTAATTTCTCCTTAATTATAATTATTCTAAACTTTAGTTACCACATTTATGTTTATCTACTATAACAGTAATTATATTATAATAATCAATTATATAACGATTTCTTGACTTATTTCATCCTATATCTTAGGCTAACCTACCAATACAGCACAGTTATGTACTAATTATAATTATAAAAAGGAGACTGCTAATGTTATTTAGCAAATTAAATTATAGAAGGATAGTATCCTTTGTTATCTGTTATTCTCTAACCCTCAACAACCTACTATATGCTTCATTACCTATAGTAGTATCTGACAATAATAAAGAAACTAAAGTATATTATAATCCTGAAGAAGATGAAGAAACAATAGTTATTGATATAGCCAATACAATTAATAATGATAATAATCCCATATACAGATATGA
>CAPZCD010000026.1 GCA_948744995.1 uncultured Rickettsiales bacterium
TTTTTCAAGGGCTTTTAAAGAATTTAAGAAAATTTAAAAAGCGAGGTTGGGGTTAGTTTAATTAAATTTTGACACTTCTAAATCAGAAGGGGTTAATGTTGGTGACCGTGTTATGCCCAGAACAATATTTGAGAATTTGTATGTGATTATATCGGAAGAGTTTTTAAGGTAGAATATTATAAAGGAGGTTGGAGGCTTGAATTAAATAGGAACTTTTATATATTATTATCAACTATTTATACTTTATACTATCATAACAATGACATTATATAATTTACAAGAAAAAGATACATTATATCCGGCTTTCAAAGAAAATAATTTTGCAGTAGCTTTTGCATCCGATAATAACTTTGTAAAATATCTATCGGTAGCAATGTTATCACTAATTAAAAATTGTTCTAATAAATACAATTATGATATTGTCATATTGGAGAATAATATATCTGGCAGGAATAAGAAATTACTCTATAGAGAAATATCTAATTATAAAAACGTTTCCTTAAGATTTGTTGATGTACAAAGATTTTATAATGAGAATAAGGATGTTGAGTTTAGTACAACGAGAAACTATGGCATAGCTATTTACAATAGATTATTTATTCCGGAAATTTTTAAAAACTATGATAAAGTATTATACTTAGATTGCGATATAGTAGTAAAAGGAGATTTAAGTGATTTATATGAAATAGATTTGGAAAATAATTATATAGGAGCTATTGTTGATATGGGAACATTAGCCTGGAAAACGGAAGATAATAATTCAGATAATTTTTATAAATACAAAGAGATTAATTCAGGTATAATATTAAAGAATGTCAAAATAATAATTTTACTAAAAAATGTTTAAATAATATAAAAACAGATAATAATATTCTTGATCAAACAGCTATAGACATAACTTGCAGAGATAATATAAAGTATATTGATTATAGATATAATTTTTTTGCTTCATTTCTTGATGATGTTAAAAATATAAAAGATTATATACCTGAATATATCCTAAATGATATTAGAGTTATACATTTTACCGGAGCCAAATGTTGGTTTAAAGACTTCGCACATAATTCCAATATAGACTGGTTTTATTATTTTGCAAAAACACCATTTTTTAATCTATTCACATTAACTGTTTTAAAATTTGAATTATTCAGATATAAAATTTGCATAAAAATTAGCAAAGGAGAAAAGCAAGAGAAATATATTAAAAAGGTCAGTGTTTTAGGGGAGATATTGAAAAATATTAGTTTGAGATAAAAAAATTGAAAGGTGTATTTTTTATAACCATTTTTTAATATTAATTAGAAATTCCTAGAAAAACATCCTAGTTTTTAGTTGCAGCAAATCATAGGAATTTTTAGCGTCAACAAAATCTTCATTTACCCTTGAATATTGTAGAGTAAATCTAACTCCATCTTTTGGAGTCCAGTTAAATGCTACCATATACTCATCATATTTCCCACAATTTATTTTATCATTATCATCTTTCAAATTTAGATTTGTTTCAGAAAATTTTAAAGATAAAGAAAAAGCGCCATAACCACCCGTACTAACAGGATTTTTAACCTTTATAAAGTTAAACATACCCTCTTTATATATCATACTTTCGCCACTAAGATTTACAGAACTTTCTATATAAAAGTTATATAAGTTACTAAATTTCTTATGGTATTTTTCAGGTTCAACCTGGGATGTTCTATATTCACTTTGAAAATTAAATATTGAGTAATTTATTGCAAATTCGGCTCCAATTCTTTGTATTTGTTTAAAAGGAAACGAGTCACTATTAGATGCTGTTTTATTACTTCTATTTTCATGGTATATATTTGCACCTATGTGTATTAAATTATTTCCACTTCTAATAGGGTTAAAATAGCTACGTCCTACAAAGGTAAATTTGCTAACTTCATCCGGTTTATCGTGTATACTATTACCATATATTCCAACATAGATACCATATCTACTATCTATATATTTTAATATAAGACCATTTGTGTAAGCAGCGAATAAACTACAGGTACAAAATAGCGAGTAATTATTAAAAATAGTGTAGTTGTAACCAATACTTTCTAAAGATGATTGAACTACTGTTTGACCTAGTGTTAAATGCATCTTATCACTAAAAGTATGTATTAGATACAGCTCCTTGATGGCAATAGAATTGAGCTTGCTATCCAGCTTTAATACAACCAAACTCTCGGGCGATAATTTGAATTTTGTGTTAAACATCAAAGATGAAATGTAAAAGGAACTTAAAGTGTTGGATAAATCTCTTATACCATTATTATTTTTGTTCAATGTTTTATTTCCATTGTTGTTGTATAGTAAATCAAAGTGTAATCTCCCGGAAAATTGGATAAAATCGCTGTTAGGGACATCTATATTTGCTCTTGCGCTGAAACTATAGAAAAAAACAGTATATACTAAAACGGAGACTTTCCTCATCTTATTAAATTTAAACATATGCTTACCATATCATCTCATATAGAGACTGTTATAACATAAAAAATAAATAATGCAATGGTTGTTAATAGTGTTTGATATATTGCTCTTTAATATAGGAAAAAACTAACTAAAAAACAAATGGTGGAAAAAAATTGAGTTAAGTATATAATTGTTGAATACTATTTCTATAGAACAAATATTGATATCTATTGATAATTATATCTATAATAATCGTTAATAATCATATAAATAAGTTATTTTTATTAGAAAATATTATATATATAAATATTCTTTTACAACTTGCTTTATATATAATAAATTGTGCTATGATGGCATACTAACTTTAAATGTAAATTGATATGAAAAAAATTCGTTATTATTTGTTTCAGTTGTTTTATCATCGTTAACTCTATTTAATTTTAATGCTAGAGCTATTAGCTCTTTGATATTATTGAGGGTGGAATTAGGGGGATAATAGCTGGTAAAATTTATGATTTTATATTCGGAGAAGAAAATTCTAACAAACCAGATAATAATATAAAAGAAAAATGTAGTGAAAAAAGTAATAGTAAAGATAATAAAATAGATGTTACTAATGATGGGAGAGGAGAATGAAGAAGATCTTTGTAAGTTTATTATATTTGCTGTTCCTTAGCAGTGTATGGGGTGATGTACATGCTAGTGGCCTAAATATAGGTAGAGATGCGTGGGTAGGAATTTTTTCTAGTCCATTTTTTTCTAATAAAGATAAAAAAAAGAAAAAGGTGGAGGTACATTTGATCCATATGCAGATAGATTAGGAGAAAGTATTAAAGCTATATCTAGTATTAAAACTGGAGATTTTAAAGAAGAACAAAATAAGGGAAAATTAGAAAGTATCACAACGGAAGAAGCCGAAGAATTACATAGCAGGATTAAAAAATCATGCGTGAAAAGAACGTGTGACGATATTCATGATAATTTGCGGGATTGTCCGGCCGGTTGTAGTAGTTGCTGTTGTGGTTGTTGGGATTGTTTAAAAGGATTTTATAAGTGTTTCTGCTGTTCTGAGTGCTGTTCAGGAAGAAGAGGTTGTTGTAATAATTATGAATCACTATCTCTTGATTATAATAATTAAAAGGATGAATAGAACCTGAACCTACCGCTATTTAATTTCAAATTATTGGTAAGTGTTAAGTTAATAGTTACAAATTTCTTCATCGGAGAGCATGTGTATTTTGATGTAGAAAACAGAAAGTGTAAATATATATAGTAACGAGATAAAGGTACCTAAAAAATTTCCCTTAAAAACCCAGTAAACCAACCAAAAAAGCCAACTCACCAGAGCTGGCTTTTACAACCAAAATTATTATTTCAAAATTGCCATAACCGGCTTCAATTAAATCAAATTATCAGCCGATAATCTATATTTTTTCCACCTTCTGGTAATATGCTGTTTCAAACCTTCCAAAGCCTCTGCTGCATGTTCCGGATTTGTCTTTTTTATAAAATTATACCTGGTTTCAGCATACAGATAGGTTTCCAACAGATCCAATTTTGGTTCTTTACTATCAATCTGTAGAGGATTTTTAGATTGTGCTATTAGAGCCGGATTATATCTATATAACATCCAAAGTCCACTTTCAACAGCGTTTTTTTGTTGTGTAAAACTTTGTTCCATTGGAGTTCCATGAGCTATGCAGGAAGAATAACCTATAACTATAGATGGTCCATCATATTCTTCTGCTTCTTTTATAGCTTTCATAGCTTGAGCTGGGTTTGCTCTTATAGCTATTTGAGCAACATATATATTATCATATGTCATAGCTATAGCTCCCAAATCCTTTTTATTGGTCTCTTTACCATTAACAGCAAATTTAGCAGAAGCTCCAAGATTTGTTGCTTTAGAAGCTTGGCCTCCAGTATTTGAGTAAACTTCTGTATCCATAACCAAAACATTTATGTTTCTTCCGCTAGCCAAAACATGGTCTAAACCGCCAAAACCAATATCATAAGCCCAACCATCACCACCAATTATCCATATACTTTTCTTTATCATTACATCTATTATGGATATAAGATGTTGAGCTTCAAAACTGTTTTCTTTTGTCAGTAACTTTTTAGCTTCAGCAATTCTATCTCTTTGATCTCTAACATCTTTATCTGATGTTTTTGTTGAGTTTTCAATAATTTCTTCTACAAGTTTTGTACTGAGATTATTACCACTAAATTTATTTAGAAGGTCAATAGCCTCTGCTTTTTGTGTATCTTGACTAATTCTATAACCTAAACCAAATTCGGCGTTATCCTCAAAAAGTGAGTTAGACCAAGCAGGACCTCTGCCATCTTTGTTTTTAGACCAAGGTGTAGTAGGTAAATTACCGCTATATATGGAAGAACAACCGGTAGCATTAGCTACAACCATTCTATCACCAAATAGTTTTGTGAGGAGTGATAAATGTGGTGTTTCACCACAACCGGCGCATGCTCCCGAATATTTGAATAATGACTCCTTGAATTGTAGATCTTTGACATTTTTAGGATCACTAACAGTTATGCCATTGATACCGTCGAAGAATTTTTTACTTTTCTTTTCATTTTCAATTACTTCGTACTTGTGTTGCATACTTAAAGCTCCTACAGGACAAGCTAGAACGCATATGGAACAACCGGTACAATCTTCCGGTGAAATTTGAATCGTAAATTTCTTTTCACCACTTTTATCGGTCATAACCTCCTTAAACTTGAAACAAGAAGGAGCATTTTCTATCTGTTCTTTCGTATAATTTTTTGCTTCTAAACAGGAATGAGGACAAGCCAGAACACATTGGCCGCATTCTATACATTTGCTTTGATCCCAAACAGCTATTTTATCGGCTATGTCTCTTTTTTCATATTTTGTAGTATCGGTTGGGAAAGTTCCATCAACAGACATTTCGGAAACCCTTATCTCCTCTCCTTTACCGGCTATCAATTTAGCTGTAAAGTTCTTTACAAAATCTGGAGCATCCGTAGGAATTTTACTTTCCAGTTTTAGATCGCTGGTAATTTTTTTTGGATAGTTAACTTCATACATGTGGCTTAATGAATCATCTACAGCCTTTATATTGTTATCAACTATCTGTTGACCCTTTTTACTGTAGGTTTTTACTATAGCCGCCTTAATCTCCTTAATAGCTTCTTCTGCATCTATAACATTAGCTAATTTAAAGAAACAGGTTTGCATTATGGTATTTATTCGGGAACCCATATTGGCTTTATCTGCGACTTCATAGGCATCTATAACATAGAGCTTTACATTCTTGTCAATCATTATTTCCTGAACTACCTTTGGCAGTTGATCCCAAACTTCATCTTTAGAATAGTGGGTATTCAGCAATAAAGTTCCGCCATCTTTAATTCTACCTAAAATATCTAATTTAAATAGGAAATTAAACTGATGACAACCTATAAAATCTGCCTTTTGAACGAGATAAGTAGAATCTATTTTCTGTTTACCGAATCTTAAATGTGATTCGGTAACAGAACCAGACTTTTTAGAGTCATAAACGAAATAAGCTTGACCGTAATATTCATCCTTATCGCAGATAATTTTTATGGTATTTTTATTTGCACCAACGGTACCATCACTTCCTAAACCAAAAAATATAGCCTCTTTAATTCCATCATGTTTTACTACAAAATCATTACTATAGTCAATACTCGTATTTGTAACATCATCAACTATACCGATTGTGAAATGATTTTTAGGATTATTCTTCTTTAGCTCATTAAAAATACCATTAACCATTGAAGGTGTAAATTCTTTTGAGGATAGACCATATCTGCCGCCAACAACTTCTATGTTATTTCTACCACGTTCATTTAGGGCTGATATAACATCTAGATATAGTGGCTCACCTAAGCTACCCGGTTCCTTTGTTCTATCTAGAACTGCTATTTTCTTAACTGATTGTGGTATAGCATCAACAAAATCCTTAGCGGAAAAAGGTCTATATAACCTTACCTGTAGAACACCAATTTTTTCGCCTTTTAATTCATCTATTGTTTCCTTAACAGCTTGAACTCCGGAACCAAGAATAACAATTATCCGTTCAGCATCAGGAGCACCATAGTAGTCAAACAGTTTATATTTTCTACCGGTTAAAGTTGCAAATTTATCCAGATATTCTTTAACTATTTCCGGAACCGCATTATAATACCTATTAGAAGCCTCTCTTCCCTGAAAATAAACATCCGGATTTTGCGCAGTTCCTCTCATGAAAGGCTCTTCAGGATTCAGTGCTCTTTTTCGGTGTTCGATTATAGCTTTTTGATCTATTAATGATAAAATAGTTTCGTCATCAATTAGCTCTATTTTATTGATTTCATGTGATGTTCTAAAACCGTCAAAGAAATTTATAAATGGTACTCTGGATTTTAAAGTGGCTAAGTGAGATATGAGCGCCATATCATGAGCTTCTTGTACTGAACCGCTGGAAAGCATAGCGAAACCGCATTGTCTAACCGACATAACATCTTGATGGTCGCCAAAAATTGAAAGTCCTTGAGCGGCTAAACTTCTTGCAGCTATATGCATAACACAAGGTGTCAGCTCACCGGCTATTTTATACATATTTGGTATCATTAACAAGAGGCCCTGGGAACAGGTAAAAGTGGAAGCTAGACTTCCGGTTTGGAGAGCTCCGTGCATCGCACCAGCAGCTCCTCCTTCACTTTGCATTTCTGTTACTGTTGGTTTTAGGCCAAAAATATTTTTGTCGCCTTTGGCGCAAAATTGATCTGCTAACTCACCCATTGGCGATGAAGGTGTTATGGGATATATGGTAAAAACATCTGACATTTTATAGGCTATTCGGGCAACCGCTTCATTGCCATCTATAGGTAATTTTTCGCTTTTTTTCGACATAATTTTAATTCTAATTATACGTTTAACCATGAGTTTATAGAATAATTAATCTCTAATTTCAAGAAGTTACTGATAAATAATTTTTTTAGTTCAAAAAATAATTATTTGACAATTCTCAAAATATATGTTATACTAGTTGTAACAAATATTTTGTCTGATGACTGTTATGTTAAAAATATGGTTAATATGTATATTTTGCTTTATGTGTAGCGCAGTTAATGCTAGCAATGTAAGTAATGGTACAAAAAATTCAAATAAAAAAAATGAGATTAGCAGTACTGCGGCAGAGAGTAATAAAAGCAACAAAAAATCTGAAAATTCCAGTAAAAAAAACGAAGTTAAGAGTACTGCAAACAACAATAGCAAAGATATAGGTGTTACAAACAAAAATATTACGCCAAATAAGCAAGAATTGGAAAAGAATGGGAACATGAACCCTAATAAGGAAAGTGAAAAAAAAACAGAAGCAGTATCAATATTGAATTTAGAAGCGGCTTTAGGTTTAGCATTAGCAAAAAATGAAGCTATTAAGGTTGCAAAATTAAAGGTTGGTATGGCAGAAAATAATGTTAATAAAGGATATTCAGCTTTTTTACCAACAATAAGCGCCACGGGCGCTTATACATATAATGCTATTAAAGGTACGGATGAATATAATAATGGTACAATGCATTATTCTACACATAGAGACGAGCATAGCGACAATGTTTCAGCTAAACTAGTCGCTGAAATGAATATTTTTAATTTTGGAAGAGACTATTATTCATTGATGTCATCAAAAAGTAACAGACAAATTTCCGAGTATAACTTAGCAACCAGTGAAAAAAAAATAATTCTAAATGTACTAAGTTATTACTATTATCTTCTAAGTTCACTGGAAAAAGAAAAAGCTATGATAGAGATGTTGAACTTGTATAAGAATACAATGGATGCAGCTAAGTTAAAATATAAATTAGGTATAGTTCCCTTAGTTGACAAACTAACAGCAGAAAATTCTTACTCTGAAAGTAGTTTAAAAAATGAAGAGGTTAAAAATAATACAAAAAAGATGCAGGTAGAACTGAGCGTTTTAATGGGTCTTGAAGCTAATGCAGAGTTTGATGTGGAAAAAGATGGGCCAAAACCAAAAAAATTAACTTTTGATATTGAAGATTTGAAAAAAACTGCTCTTATTAATAGAATAGATTATAAGAGTCTTAAAGAAACAAAAAAAGAGCTTGAATATGGATTAAAAGCCTTAAAAGCATCTAGATATCCGTCGGTAGATCTAAATGGTCTTGCTAGTACCAGTGCCAATACTACCAACAAAAAATTTTCAGATTTAAAGGGCGATAATTTTTTAAATAATTATTCCGCTTCAGTTAGGGTAACTATCCCAATATTTAGTGGTTTTAGTGTTACCAATAGTATTAAGGCAAAGGAGAAAGAAATTAAAGCCTGTGAGTTTGAAATAAACAGTACAAGAAAAACTATAGAGAAGGAAGTTGTATCAGCCTACTATGATTTTGTTATAAATCAGGAAAAATTTTTTATAACAAAAGATCTTTTAAAAACAGCTACAGAAAATGCTAAAGTTATGCTGGGTATGTATAAGAATGGGAAAATTTCAATACTTGAACTTCTAAACGCTCAAGCTAAATTGGAAGAGGCAAAGATAAGTTTTGTAGAATCAAAGTATAACTGGTTTATTTATAGGGTAAAATTACTGGATTCTATAGGTAAACTAAATTTGAATAATGTTATTAACATAAATGAGTTTTAGCTATGAAGATATTTGATTTTGAAAATAAAAAAAGTAAAAAGAATTTAATTACTATATTGAGTATAATAATCGCTATTTTTATTTTTATAGGAAGAAGAAAAAAAGCAGGTTTTGATATAAGTAAGTTTGATACCGAAAAGGTAACACGCGGTGATATAAACAAAATGGTTATGGCTAACGGTATGATAAATACAAAAGATACCATACAGGTAAGTAGCCAAGTCAGCGGTAATGTTGAGAAAATATATGTTGACTTTAATGATGTCGTAAAAAAGGGGCAGAAGTTAGCTAAAATCGAGACCGATGTTTTGGAAAGAGACCTAAAATCTTATGAAGCCTCTCTAAAACAGTCAGAGTCTAATTTGAGTATCTATAAAGCTAACTACGAACGAAGTAATGAATTGTATAAAAATAACTATATAGCAAAGGCAGAATTTGATAAAGCTCAAAATGATTTAGTAGCGGCCAGAGAAAGCTATAAAATCGCTAAACTCAAATACGAAAAAGCCAAGATAGAACTCAGTCAAGCTTATATACTCTCACCAGTAGATGGGGTTGTTATATCTAGGGATGTTAGTGAAGGACAGATGGTAGCTAACGGATATACTACTACTGTTATGTTTAAGATAGCAGAAGATTTAAGTAAAATGCAAATTGAGACCAGTATATCTGAAGCTGATATAGGTATGATAAACAACGATCTTGATGTAGTTTTTACAGTTGATGCGTATAAGAACAAGGTATTTACCGGTAAAATTCGTCAAATTAGGCTACTGCCGGCTTTAGAGCAAAATGTTGTAGTTTATACAGTTATAATAGATGTTGAAAATGAAGAAAAATTGCTTCTACCTGGTATGACTGCCTATGTTTCCATAACAATAGATTCTGTTAAAGATGCTTTAAGAATTCCAAATACAGCTTTAAGATTTAAGGTAAATAAAAATATTAAAAGTTTACTAAAACTACCGGAACTTTCTAAGGAAGAAAAAAGTTATAGATCAAGGATGTTAAAGGACGGAAAACATACAGTAATTTATGTTGTTAGAAATGGAAAACCAAAATCCATAGTTGTTGAAAAAGGATTAAGTGATGTTACCTATACGGAAATAAAGTCCGACGAGTTAAAGGAAGGAGATATAATAATTTCTTCCTGTTTAGTTGATCAAAAAAAACCTAAAAAGTAATGGAAATAATAAGAATAGATCATTTGTATAAAAATTACGTAATTGGAGATGGTACCATTATACAGGAGGTACTAAAAGACGTAAATTGTGTTATTTACGAAGGCGATTTTGTATCGGTTATGGGGCCTTCTGGTTCTGGCAAATCTACATTTATGAATGTACTAGGTTGTCTAGACCAACCAACTAATGGAAAATATTTTCTAAACAGTAAAGATATATCCCGTCTGAATAAGGATGAGCTTGCTGACATAAGAAACAGGTATATTGGTTTCGTGTTTCAAGGTTTTAATCTTCTGGCAAGGAGGACTATATTTGAAAATGTTTCAATGCCAATGATATATGCAAATCTATCTTATGAAGAGAGACGAGAAAAGAGCAGAAAAATTTTAAGATCGGTAAAGTTAGAAAGTTACATGGATCATTATCCAAATCAGTTATCTGGTGGTATGCAACAAAGGGTTGCAATAGCAAGAGCTCTGATAAATGATCCAACTGTTATATTTGCTGATGAACCTACTGGAAATCTGGATACTAAGACTAGTCAGGAAATAATGGATATTTTTACACAACTTAATGAGGAAATGAATATAAGTATAGTTATGGTTACACATGAACCTGATATTGCCAGATATAGTAAACGTCTAATTTATATAAAAGATGGTATTAAAGAGCATGATTGTTCGGTTGAAGAGGCTAAAGCTATTGGTTTGTTGTAATTTGGTTAATAATAGCTCAAATCTTGCTTTTTAAGTTTAAAACATATTAGAAAATAAGGAAAATATATTTTGAATATAAAATTATATTCGTTTAATAAGAGGAATTATCCACCAACAATTGATTATAGTTAGATGGTTGCTGGGTTATTGTAAAAATAATTTATACTTGTTGTAAATTTTTATTCTTATGCTGTTTTGTCCTTATATTTCATTGTTTTTTACATAATTTATCAATTACTGGTGAGTAATTCCTAATAAGGAGTATTAGCAAAATTTAATAAAAGTTTATTATGTTTTTTTATTTTTAAAAGAATATTTGTTCATATTTTCAATATCTTCTTAGATAAGAGAAACAAGGTTTGGATTAATAATAGGTTTTGATTTAAGAAAAAACGAGAATATACTTATTTCATTTTTATTCAAAATTCTATATTAAAATTAATAAATATAAATTCATCTATCCTATCTAATAATAACTCTGTATAAACATACGAGTTAATTAGTTTAATCTAAACATAAAATTTGTTTTGAGATATATATTACCTCTATCTAAATTTGTAAGTAATAAGCCACAAATTTATTTTCCACTTAAGCTTGGAGGGTATTGGGGTATTTTTAGAGTAAGATTTTACATTTTCTATAAAAAATAAGGATTTTATTGCTATAAATTAAATACTAGACAACAAATGTTGGTATTATCCTCTTTGGCTCCAGCTTCTATTTCTTGATTGTATACACTTTATATAACTAATTATTAAAAAATTATTTAAATCAAAACTTTGAAACCCTTATTATTCAATGGTTTTATAATGGTTATAAAGCTAATAATTATATATCTATTTTAATTAATGTTAGTCTAAATCTCACTTTTTAAATTCAGAGTATACTGGAAAATAAGGAAAATACGTATTTTTAAATATAAAAAATAATATTTGTCTGATAACAAATATTATTTGTTTTTAATAAAGGTTATTATGTTTTTTATCTTGAAAAAGATATTTATCCATATTTAGCTTATTCTTAAGTAAAAAAAATGAGGTTGGGGTTAATGCTACTAACAATTTTAAAATTATTAATAAATTTCCCCCTATATTTAATTTTTTATTGTTTCCCCAATCAATTTTAAAGATATTTAGAAGAAATAGAAGCTGAAGTTCTCTCCCTCAAATAAACCTTTACTATGAAATAAACAATATTATAATTTGGCACACATTATAAATAATTTACCAATAAAATTTAATAATTATGAGTTTTGATTTTACGCAAAATAAACACGTATATCTAGCTTTAAGCTCAAATTTGGGAGATAAACTTGAAAATATAAAAAGAGCAATAGCTTTATTAGCTAATAAAAAAGTAGAGATTATAGCAGTGTCTCCCATATGTACAACACCAGCGCTTTTACTAAAAAAATCACCAGATGCTTGGAATATTCCACATCTAAATTGTGTTATCAAATGCAACTGTGATCTGGAACCTATAGAACTACTAGATGTTATAAAAAGTGTTGAAACCGAATTAGGCCGAGATTTCAGCAAAAGATGGTCTCCAAGAATAATAGATATAGATATCTTATTTTATAAGGATAAAATCATAAATAGTGAAAGACTAACAATACCACATAAGGAAATACTCAACAGAAGTTTTGTTTTAGATCCATTATCCTTTATTTATGAAGGAAAAATTGACAATTACTACTATAAAACCCATCAACCACTATTTGAAGGAATTATAAATATTACCAATAACTCCTTTTCTAATGATGGAATAACAGATTTTAAGCTATTCAAAGAAAAATTTGAACTTTTTGAAAAGAATTTAGTACCAATAATAGATATTGGAGCCGAATCAACTAAGCCGGACGCCAGTCCATTAACACAACAGGAGGAGCTATTACGATTAGAACCAATTTTTGAATATGTACAAAATAGGAAATTTGGTCTAATAAAACCGCTACTTAGTATAGATACCTACCGTCCTGAAACTGCACAGTTAGCTATAATTAATGGTTTTGACATAGTAAACGATGTTTCCGGCTTATCAAATCCTAAAATGTTAGATTTAGCTAAAGCTAATAAGAATATAAAATTTGTTTTTACGCATAATTATGGTCTACCGGCGAATAAAAAAATACTGGAAGATGCTGATATAATTGAAGAAATAGATACTTGGATTTCTGAAAAAACAGAAATTTTTAATAAATATGGTATAGCAAAGGAGCAGATGATATTTGATCCTGGTATAGGTTTCGGTAAAACAACATCACAGAGTTTGCAGATACTGCAAAACCTCAAAAATTTTCATAAATATGGTTTCAAAATTTTGGTCGGTCATTCTAGAAAATCCTTCTTAAAAATGTTTAATGATAAAAAGCCGGAAGAACGTGATTTTGAAACTATAGCTATTTCTATGGGTATAGCTGAAAATGTTGATATTATACGAGTTCATACACCAATTCAGCATATGTCATCCCATTTAGCTTGCAGTCATATTCACAATCAATTTGTCTAGAAAAGTCAGATGTTGGAAAGCTGTGTATCGGAAACTTACAGGTCAGAAGTTCTAAAAGAAGAAGATTTTGAGAATGAACAAATAAGTTCTGATAATCCATCGGATTCAATAAACAAAATTATAAAGGAACATAATACATTTAAGAAAAATGATCTTGTGATCCATGTTGAGTATGGGTTAGGAAAATTTGTTGGATTGGAATCCATAAAGTTAAATGGAATTGAAAACGATCTGATAAGAATAGAATATAGAAATAATACATCTCTATTGGTTCCGGTAGAGAATTGTGATTGTATAACAAAGTATAGTGAATACAACGAATCCATAAAACTAGACTCTTTAAATTCAAAAAATTGGTCGGAAAAGAAACTAAGAATAAAAAAACAGCTTAAGAATATAGCTAAACAATTGGTCGAAACTGCAAAAATCAGAAAACTTAAACAGGCACAAATATTTACCGTAAATGAAGGAGAATATGATGAATTTTGTAAAGATTTTCAGCTTGAGCCGACTGCAGATCAGATAAAAGCTACAAAAGAAATACTTGATGATCTATCAAGTGGAGTAGTTATGGATAGATTACTTTGCGGCGATGTAGGTTATGGTAAAACTGAAGTTGCTATTAGAGCGGCTTTTTCGGTTGCTAATAATATTCATAAGGCACAGGTAGCTGTTATAGTTCCTACAACTCTGCTATGTAAACAACATTATGAAAAATTTCTTGAAAGATTTAGAAATACCAATCTAAACATAAAAACTCTATCAAGATATGTTAGTTATAGGGAAGCTAAAGAAATTAAAAAAGGTCTGGCTGATGGTTCTATAGATATAGTTATCGGTTCTCATTCACTTTTGGGAAAAGATATAAAGTTTAAAAATTTGGGGCTAGTAATAGTTGATGAAGAACAAAAATTTGGTGTTAATCAAAAGGAAAAACTTAAAACTCTAAAATTAAGCGCGCATATGTTATCAATGTCGGCAACACCTATACCAAGGACACTACAAATGTCTATGTACGGTATAAAAGATATGTCACTTTTAACAACACCACCAGGTAATAGAAATAACGTAAGTACAGTAGTTTGTGAATATAACGATTCAATAATAAAAGAAGCTGTGGAATCGGAGTTAGATAGAAATGGCAGAGTATTTTTCGTTGTTCCAAGAATAACTGATATAAAGGAGTTAGAGGCTAGAATAAAGTTATCAATGCCAGAACTACAATATTGTGTTATACATGGCAAAATTGATAGTAAATCTTCAGAAGAGATAATGAATAAATTTTATAATGGAGTCTACAAGGTAATTATATCCACTACCATTATAGAAAATGGAATAGATATACCAACGGCTAATACAATTATAGTTTATAAAGCTAATAATTTCGGTTTAGCTCAGCTCTATCAACTCAGAGGACGCGTCGGTAGGAATAATAGTCAAGGCTATGCGTATCTAACTACGAAAAGAACCGATAAAATCAGCGATGTTGCTAAAAAGAGATTGGAAATAATCGGCTCGATTGACTCTTTAGGTGCGGGTTTTGTAATATCATCAAATGATATGGAAATACGAGGAGCTGGAAATATTTTAGGAGAAGCGCAAACCGGACATATAAAAGAGGTTGGTATAGAATTGTATAACCAGATGTTGAATGATGCTATAAAATCCAGTAAAAATGATCTAGCGGATTTTATAGAAGAGTACGATTTTTCACCTGAAATAAAATTAGGAATTTCGGCTGTAATACCTAGCGATTATGTAGAAAATATAAATATGAAGATTAAGTACTATAGACGCATAGCAAACTTAAATTCAAAACAAGAAATTGATAATATTAAAAATGAATTGGAAACAGAATACGGTACCCTTCCAGAAAGTCTTATAAATCTGTTAAAAATTTCGGCTGTTAAAATTCAATGTAAAAAATTCAATATACAAAAGCTTTTTTTGAATAATGGTAATATTTTTGCGAATTTTTATAGAAATATTTGCTACAATTCGGATAAATTAATTGCTTATGTGATAGCTCATCCAACAATTCTGAAGTTGATAGAAGGTGGAATAATGTTTTTTGTGGATGCTAAGAAAGATATTTTTGAAAATGTAGAAAATATGTTTTTATTATTGGAGGATAATATCGCTAAAAATTAACATTAACTATGATTGGATTACTAAAGCTAATCATTCATATTTATGGAATAAAATAACCCCAACCTCGCTTTTTAAATTTTCTTAAATTCTTTAAAAGCCCTTGAAA
>CAPZCD010000027.1 GCA_948744995.1 uncultured Rickettsiales bacterium
CTATTATGGTGATTATGGGATCAATTGAGGTAATCAAGAAATAGAGAGATGTCCCGGTAGCAAGATCTAATATTGACAAAAGCCTATCCCATATTATATAATATAAGACGAATAAGCGTGGCCAGATAGCAAAGTGGTAATGCAAGAGTCTGCAAAACTTTTATGCGTCGGTTCGATTCCGTCTCTGGCCTCCAATTATTTTAGACTAGATGTTTTTAGTCTTAATTATTTCACTTCTGGCAAGTTTATCCGCACGTTCATTCAGCTCGTTATTATTATGGCCTTTAACCCAAAACCAATTGATAGTGTGTTTTTTTGTTAGGGAATCAAGTTCTTGCCATAGTTCCTGATTTGAAATAGCTTGTTTTTTTGAGTTTTTCCAGCCATTTTGTCTCCAGTTGTTAATCCAATCGGTAATACCATTTTTCACATACATGCTGTCGGTATATATATTAATTTTACATTTTCTCTTTAAACTTTTTAAAGCTTCTATAACCGCCTTTAGTTCCATTCTATTATTGGTTGTATTTTTTTCTCCGCCGGATATTTCTTTTGAAGCTTTACCACAGGTTAAAATTGCTCCCCAACCGCCTGCACCTGGATTTCCAGAACATGCACCATCAGTATATATTGTAACTATTTCATCTATCATAATATATCTATTATTTTGTTCTTTATCATATTTTTTTCTTTCTTGTTTAATTTATCATAAAGTTCCTTGTTTATGTAATTATCTAAATTGATGATATTACAATCATATTTAGAGCAACTATCGGAAAATTTTATCATTTTATATTTTTTATTATTTTTTATATTAAAATGATATTTATCTGCATCTGCTATAACACTCTTTTTTCCAAAATATTTTTCTAAAACATAATAAATATCATTATTTTGTTTAGGTTTATCATCTATAAATAATTCAGTTCCATCTGCACAATCTAGTTCAAATTTCAGCAAACAATCTCTTTCATAATTATTATTTACAACAATTTCATAATCTTCATTTACCATTATAATTTTTCCGTCAAACAGCATTCCATTGAGATAGGTGGAATTATTCATATATAAAACTGGACTTTTAGCAAATTTTGATAGTTTTATCAGATGTTTCTCAATTTTTTCTCTACCACTTGAACTATCTAAACATATTATATAATCCGGTTTGCTATCTATGGTTAAAACTATATTAAAATCATTATAAATATCATCAGATATTAGTACTGCAAATTTTTTCTTTTTATGAAAAAAATATTTTAAAAATGAATTTTTATCAAAATATCTGTAATCGTCTAATCTATTGTTTTTATCTATTTCTTTTCTAAAAATTATTGTATCTATACAACCGTCGCTAGCTAATATGGCAGAATCCTTTAGTTTTCTACCATTAATATATTTTTCGTTATTGCCAATGGTATCCTGTTCAAAAAATGGGCTACCGATTAATATTTTGGTCTCCTTATTGGTTGTAGCTACTATAATTTTTTCAAGATATTTATCTATGGTTACTAAAAATTTATCATCATAAAAACTCTCATTAACAGAAAAACCACTTATGGCTAATCTTGGAAATATTACAATTTCTATATTTTTTTTAACAGCTTCCTCATATAATTTCAGTATTTTTTTAAAATTATATGATATTTCAGAATTTTTATTATAAAATCTACCAAATGCTAATTTCATCAGTTTATATCCAATAGTTGCTCGTAAATAACTAAATTCTCCAAAATTCTTTGGACGTAATTCCTCGTTTCTTTATAATTTATAGATTCTATCCAGTCAACTACATCTTCTATTTCATTCATATTTCTTGGATCTCCAAAATCTCTTATCCATCTGTTAGTAGCCTCAGGCCCTGCATTATAGGAAGCTATAGCTAATATTTTTGAACCACCAAATTTCCTAATGAGCTGATTTATATAGTAATTTCCCAATTTTATGTTATATTGCGGATCATTTTTTAATTTATAGCTATTATAGGTTATACCTAGCTGAGCGCATAGTACCTTCGCTGTCGGTGGTATTATCTGCATAAAGCCTATTGCACCTGCGCTACTTTCGGCTTGTACTATAAAACCACTTTCTTGTTTTATTATAGCATGAACTAGCGCCACATTCGGATCAGTTCTTTTTACAAGTCTCAAGGTTGGAAACAAATTATTAATAAAAAAGACCATTCGATGACTTGCTAATTTTGATATTGGTATTATCAATTTTTCGTCGTCCAATTTCTCAATAATTTTAATGAGTAGCGCCACCTCACCTTTTGAAGTTAGAATATTTGTCACTAATTCCGAGAATATTTTATTGGCTTGATCTCTTTTCCCCTCATAATTATAATATAATAGAGCAAATTTTAAGATTCTATTTTTTAGTATATTTTCCTTATCTTCATCTGTGATAACTTGCTCCTCAGGAAAGATAAATTCTTTATCTTTTTCGGTTTTTTCATCCAATAGGTCGTATCTGTTAAAATGAGATAATTGTCCGTAGAAAGTTAGAGGATATTTTGAAGATATATCATACCATTTCAGAGTATCTTTCAGTTTATTTTTAGATTCACTTACTCTTCCTAACCAGTAACTGGCCCGAGCTATACTTATAGGATAGTGAACTCGCTTATACATATTATAAAAATGGGTAAAAGCTATATCATATTTATTTAGATATCTATACGCCAACCAACCGGATAGCCAAAGAACATCAACATAATCACTGTCGTTTGTACCATTATAGGAACTTATTATTTCATATGCTTTTTCATATTTATGAATTTTCATTAGTTCCCTAGCATAAATGTTTCGGTAGTTGTACCAGAAGTTGCCAAACTTTCTCTGTCCCTTCAAATTATGTATTATATCTATAGCTTCTTCATCTTTATCATTATTCCTATAGTATTTTAATTTTGCATATAATAGAGCCTCATTATTTCTTAATTCTTTCGGCATTTTTTTGATTATATCTTTTATTGATTCTGGGTTGTCATCAATCTCAATTATAGCTTCAAATAACTGCTTATGACCTTTATCAACCATAAGTTGAATTAGTCTTGGTAAACTACTAATTTTACCTTTAAATACAAGCAATTCAGCTCTTTCAATAATATTTTTATCATTTAGATTTTTCTTAAAATTATTGAAAAAAATATCCTGTTCTTCATCGGAAAAATTACCATTAATCCAAACATCTTTAATTTTATTATTTAGATCCGAATTTAGTTTATTTTTAGCTTTTTCATTAGTAACTTTAGAGATATTTGCTCTCTCATCCTTTAGTAATTTAATCCTAACGTTAATATCCTTTGCAGGAAATTTTCTAAAATAATCCGAAACATCTTCAAAATTAATAGATTCATTAAGATAATAGAATTCTATCCTTTTATTAAAAGAATCAAATTCACTTAAAAAATAGTTATCTTCAACAAAATGCATTAAATCAATGATGTCGTTTTTATCCATAACAAATATGGATTTAAAACGGCATAACTGAATATAGGTATCTACAGCTAATTTATAACCTTCATCACTAATTTTATCCTTTAAATCCCTAGCCTCAGTCCAATTTTTATCTGATACTTTACTCTTTATTTTTAGAAAAATAGCTTCATCTTTTTCACTCATTAGATATTCGTTTTTATTGAATTTTTCTTTATTTTCCTTAGTTATAAAAATCTTTTTTTTAGCAAAAACTTTATCTGCGCTGATAACCAATAAAAATATAGTTAAGATAAATAAAATAACGTTCCGGCGCATTGAAAAATTAAATAATCCGAGTAGATTTATGATTATGATAACAATATTGTTTAAAATGTCAAAAGATAAAGAAAAAAAATATGAAAAAAATGTGTGTAATTTAAGTCAAAAAGACCGATTTAGGCAAGCAAATAATGTGGAAGTGGTTCCCTATTTGAATAATAATGGTGATGGTCTGCAGGATATATTGAATGTGGTTGAGAATAATACTAATGATCTGCAAATGCGATTAATTTCTGATAATAATGATAATGTTGTGGAAGTTAGTTTTGGTGGGTGATTTTTTAAAACATTTTCAGCAAAATACAGTAATGCAAAGTTATCCATAAGTTAAATAAGTTACTTCTACCTCTTCAACGAATCTATCCTACCAGTAGTATATCTTATATAATGGTGATCAAACCTATAGATCTGGCTATCAATTCTCAAGGCCATTTCCGCATATTTCAGTGCTTCATTTACAAGCCCTTTTGATCTATAGTAATCGGACAGATAGATATAGAGCGTAGCAAGTTGAATTTTTCTATTTTTTAACTCAAATTCAGCCTTTTTATAGTCATTTTCAGCACCATAGATACCCAGTTGCTCCTTTATAAATCCCGATAAAATAGAATTACAACAGCCAACTCCTATATTATTTTGCTTATAGAGATTATCCAAAACCTTATAGATCTCTAAAACTCCTAATTTTTCTTCTCGAGAGCTATTATAAGCCAATATTGAGGATAATGCTTCCATTGCACTCAATTTTTTATATATATCATTTTCGCTATTTATTGACATTCCTGCTTTTTTAGCATAATCCGCCGCTAAAATCGGATTTCTTATGTAAGCCGAAAAATCTAACATACTGGCTAAAGCTATATAGGATTCAAAATTATTATTCTGCTCTCGATAGGATTCGGCTTCTTCTAATGCTATTTTACAAGCTTTGGCTGCTTTTTCACCTTCGGATAAATACTCATAATTCAAACATTCCAGATATTTCGCCTTAAAATGATAATACAAATGTTTTTGTTTTTTTGATTTAGATTCTGCTTCTTTAGCAAATTTTAGACCAGCTTCATAGTTTCCATAGGTATAGTAGGAATCAGATAGCTTCAGCAAAAGTTTGATTTTTTCCTTATTTTTCAACTTGCCTAAACTCAATGCATAGCTGTAGTAGTTTATGGATTCAAATATATTCCCACGAACCGACATTATATCGCCAATTTTTACAAGAATATCCGCTTTTCTTGTATCATCATCTCTAATATCTGAAGCTACAAAACTATTTGTATAATTTGCCAATGCGTTTTCATAATCTCTTTTTGCTAAATAGAGATCGCCAAGCATACGATAATTCTTACCTATATCTATTTTTTGGTTGCTATTATTGGCTATAGATGATATGCTTAGTAGAACGTTAATTGCTTCATCGTATCTACAATTTCTTCTATAAAATTCAGCCAATATCACATAATTTTCAATATCAAATTTATTTTCTTCTATAGATTTTTTATAAAATTTTTCTATGTAGTCATAACTAAAAAAACCCAATTCATAGGTCAATGCAGTTATCAGATTCTTTTTTGATAACGAATAGCTATCAAAAGAATTGAGATTTAGCGAATTTATTTTTTCTATAAGCTCACTGACATTACCTTCTTTCAATATCTTAAATAGAACTTTTCTATCTTCTTTTTTTAGGTAGCCTTTCTTCTCTAAATTGTATATAACATTTATTATTGATGAGTATTTTGCAGTATAATACTTTACATTTTCATCTTGATTCAGACAAGAATTTGAGACTTTATCTTCATTTTCGTACAAATAAATTTTTATATTTTTATTCCTAATTTTTGTATATTTACTCCTAATGGTTTTATTTACCAAAATAATTTTTGGGCTAAAAATTATCACCATAAGAACTAAGACAGTAACAATTAGCCCCTTAAACTTACTTTTATTTAAATGCATGAAATCTCCAAAATAAAATTGGTAACCTGTTGTAGAATAGGTTACCAAAATATTAAAATCTACTTAATTTTTATAATATCATTCTCTTCTGCGAATTTTGTGGCTGTATCTAACTCTCCTTTTGAATTGCTGTGGATTGTATACATTTTTTCACCTTTTTCAATCTTATCTTTCAGATGTTTATACAGATAAACACCAGCAGCCCATTGAGTAGGACAACCAGCATACTTAGCCACTTGAGATAACTTTTTATTATCAAATTCTACAACTTTCCCACTTTTTTTAGCTAGGATATCTTTTTTAAATTTAGCTTCAGGAATCTTTTTCATGCCGCCTTGCGCTTCGCATATTTTTTTAAACCTATCCCAAGCCCTGCCACTCTCTAGAATTTCTGTAGCGATCTTTATACCTTCTCCTTTTTTAACTTTAGGATCAAATTCTATTATAAGACCGGATAAATATAGAGTTTTATCCCTTAAATCCTTAGGTGCATCTTTTTCATTTTTTAAGACCTTGATTATATCTCTAGCCTCTAAAGCCGGTCCTATGCCATTTCCAACAGGTTGACTACCATCACTAATATTTACCAACACTTTTACGCCTAGTTTTTTTCCTAATGTTTCAAAGTCGTTTTTGAGAGAGTTAGCTGTTTCTAGTGTTTTTGTTTTTGCTGACTGACCATATGGTATATCAATTAGGATGTGAGTCGAACCTGCCGCCACCTTTTTAGACATTATTGAGGCCAACATTTGACCTCTACTATCAAAATCCAAATCTTTTTTGACATTTATTATAATATCGTCAGATGGATTCAAATCTACAGCGCCTCCCCAAACCAGACAACCATTAACTTTGTCAACGATTTTCTTCAAATCTTTTGTTGGTACCATTATATTAGTCATAACTTCCATAACATCAGCTGTTCCAGCTGGAGAAGTTATAGCTCTTGATGAAGTCTTTGGTATATATAATCCATATTCTGCTACTATAGCTATAGCTGGTGGCGTTGTTCTATTGCCTGGTATACCACCTATACAATGTTTATCAACGACAATATCATGCTTCCATTTGATAACATCACCAGTATTTACCATAGCCTTTGCAAAATATGCTATTTCGTCGTCGGATAAATTTTCACCCTCTGTTGCCGCACATAGACAAGCTATATGTGTATCAGGATATTTTCCGTCAACAATGTCTTTTATAACCTCATAAATACCCTGTTCGGTAAATGGTTTACCTCTTAATTTGTCTCTAACTATAGAAAATGATTTTAATGGCTCACCGCGCTCCACCGTAACCATATCCTCTTTGCCAATATTTAGTTGATTAGCTATAGCTTCAGTTATACCAATCTCATCTTTTTTAATTTTCTTTGAAAAGTAAAGTATACAATATAGACTTTCCTTTTTTGAGCTTATTTTTACTCTCACCATAGGTTTAAATCCTTCAGCCTTTACTATATCTGAATTTGGATTTACCAGTGCCCTATGTTCACGACCAGTCTCTATTGATAGTAGTTTCACTCTTAGTCCTTTGTTTTTTACCATATTTTACCTCTTTATTTTAATTGTTGTATTTGTAAATAGTCTGGAACTTCAACATTCCAACCTAATTCTTTTTCTACTCTTTCAGATAAAGCCAAACTGGATTTTTCCTCTCCATGTATAATAAATAGTTTTTTAGGCTTACTCTCAAATCCACTTAGCCAAGCCATAAGCTCATTTGAATCCGCATGCGCCGACATATTTTCTAGCTTTGTTACTTCAGCATTAATTTTAACAACTTGGCCGTGTATTTTCAACTCCTTTTTTCCATCTTGTAATGCTCTACCTCTTGTCCCATTAGCCTGAAAACCAACCAACAGTATGGTATTTTTGTTATCGGGACCATAATGAGCTATATGATGTAGAATTCTACCACCAGTCATCATACCACTTGCAGATATTATTATGGATGGTATCGTATATTCAAATATTCTTTTTGACTGTTCGACCGTTGTAGTAAATTTCGCATCATCAAACATATCCAAACATTCATCTTCCGTTAATTTATGTTCGTCAGCAAAATCATCTAGCAGATTAGTTACTTTTATTGACATCGGACTATCAATAAAAATTGGAACAGATGGTATTTTCCTCTCTTTTTTTAACTGATGGATATAGTAAAGTAGCAATTGTGTCCTACCAACTGCGAAGGCTGGTACTATTAGATTCCCACCACGATTTACAGTTCGATTTATTATCTCCGCCAAACCATCCTTTTGGTTGATATTTTTATGATTTCTATCACCATAGGTAGATTCGCACAATATATAATCAGCTTCCTTAACTTTAGTTGGATCATAGAGAATATCATCATTTGTTCTTCCTATATCACCAGAAAATACAATTTTATTATTACCAAGATATAAACTAACTATCCCTGCTCCCAATATATGTCCGGCATGATTTATCTCAAAACTTACGTCATTACTTATTTTTACCCTGCTATTAAATGGCGCAATTTTGAAATTTTTAAGGCTATTAATAGCATCCTCTTCCGTGTAGAGCGGCTCTGGATTTTCATATTTTGAAACTTTCTTTTTCTTCATATATCTAGCATCTTCTTCCTGTAAATATCCGGAATCTGGTAATATTATTTTACATAACTCAAAGGTAGACTTTGTAGCATATATGTAACCTTTAAAACCTTCTTTAACCATTAGTGGAATGTAACCGCTATGGTCTAAATGCGCATGAGTTAGTATTATAGCATCTATTTTCTTTGGGCTTATGGGTAATTCACTCCTATTTTTTAGTCTGTCGTCCTTAATACCTTGAAATAAACCACAATCTACTAAAATTTTTTTGTCTTTGTATTCGATTAAGTGCTTAGAGCCGGTAACCGTTCTAGCTGCTCCTAAAAATGTTATCTGTGGTATGTTGAGTTGTCTGTCTTTTTTCCAGAGATGGGGTATACGCATATACCGGTCAATTAAACCTTTTTTGGCTTTGATTTCGTCTGAGTCTGGATATGTTTTTAGTAAATTAGTTTCCATCTATTTTTTAAATGAATATTTTAAATATTCCTATTAATAATGATAATTATTCATTAATAATAGTCAATTAATTTTTAATAATTTGGTTTTCGGGATGAAAAATGGTGTAAATGGAAAATTAAAATTTTTAGTACTGTTGTGAAAAATACAAGTTATATCATGTGGTAATTATATAATTTTAATGGTCTTGAATTGATTTGGGGTATTGGAATAAATATTCAGATTTTAAGAGATATGAAATAAGTAATTGGTTATTATAACAATGTCCTGTACTCTCTAGGTTGGGGTAAAAAATAAACTTGTAGTCATTACTAATAAACTTATATAATAAAGTATATCCAGATACAAAATTTGTATTTAGATTAAACTAAATACTCCATATGATATTATATTATATTATATTTTCCCATCTTAAAAGAATATTTAACCCCGTCTCACTTTTTAGGCATTGCAACTTTTTTAAACTTTGTATATTTAAAAAATGTATAATTATCTATCTGTAAATTATAATATAAAATGTTAATGATGTTATCGTTATTATATAATATGTAAAATACATTGATAATTCTATCTGTAAAAGATTAAAATAAACAGTTTGATTTATAATACCGTGCCAACTATACCCTAAAACTATATTGCTTTTACAAAAGAATATTCTACAATCATCTGGCTAGTGGGAAGATGGCCGAGCGGTCAATGGCAACAGACTGTAAATCTGTCCTCTTACGAGTTCGAAGGTTCGAATCCTTCTCTTCCCACCAGGACAAATAACTAGAAATAAAAATCTTTAGTAAAAAATATAGTTTTTGTTAGGATCCCACAATCTAATAGTATATAGTTTTTAGGTTTAATTCACTCCAATATCAAGTCCTCAGCTGTGAATTGAATACTATTCAAATTCATCCACTTATTTATATAAATAGTTCCAACTATATCACAAGGAACTTGTCGCCCGCTAAACAATATACTCGAAAGATTTTTATCATTAAACCTAAAGAAGTTAACTATCATTGGCCTTACCGTTGACATAGCATTAGCTGAAGCTACAACACATCTAACATGCTCGTTACTTTTTCCAAATTTTTTTGCACTTTGAATAACTACATTTTCTAAAATTACTATTGGTTTTGGATTATCAGTCCCAAAAGGGCCTATACTTTCCATATCATTAACAACTCTTTCATTTATAGAACCAATATCCAACACTATATCCGCATATTTTTCATATTTTTCTAAATATGTATCTATTTTATTCTTCATCTGTTCATTCACAAAATCTTTAATTTCTCCAAGTTTATTAATATCAAATGTAAAACCACCCGCCATAGCATGACCACCACCAGTCATTAGTAGGTTATTTTCTTTAGCTTTTATTATGATAGAACCTATGTCTATACTTTTATCAACAGATCTACAGGATGCTTTACCAAAATTACTATTATCCCTAGAAATAGCAATTACAGGCCTATTATATTTATCCTTTATTCTTGAGGCTATTATACCTATAACACCTTCATGCCAATCTTTTCCCTCAATAAAAATTACGGGATCGTTATATAATTCATTTCTTTCAACTTGTTCCACAGCCAGCTCTAGCATCATTTTTTCTATATTTTGCCTCTCTAAATTAAAATTATTTAGTTGCTCTGCCAATTTCTTCGCCTCAAATTTATCTTCGCAACATAGTAATCTATTGCCTATATTAGCGTCGCCAACTCTACCACTAGCATTTATCCTGGGACCAATAATATATCCCAAATGATAAGTATCATCTATTTCACCTATATCTATAATATCACAAAGAGCCGATAATCCTATATTACTTCTTTTTTTAAACGTTTTTAGTCCCTGTTTTACAAAAGCTCTATTTAAACCAATTAGTGGCATAACATCGCAAACAGTTCCCAATGCTACCAAATCAAGCATATCCATTAAATTTGGTTCGTCTATCTTCTGCTCCTTATAGTAGCCACTGTTTCTTAGGTGAGTATTTAGAGCTATACACAGTAAAAACGCTACCCCAACACCTGCCAGATACTTATATTGCGTATTCTCGTCAATTCTATTTGGATTCACTACAGCTATAGCTTTAGGAATTTCTGCAGAACCTATGTGGTGGTCGGTTATAACTATACCTATTCCTAATTTATTAGCTAAATCTACTGCTTTAAAGCATGAAATGCCGCAATCAACTGTTACTATAAAATCAATACCTTTTTTATTTAACTTTTGAACTATAGTTTCACTTAAACCATAACCATCATCTACTCTGTCGGGGATATAGTTTGATACCTGTACGCCTATAGATCTGAAAAACTTTATCATTAGTGCGGTTGAACTAATACCATCAACATCATAATCACCAAAAATGCAAATATTCTTTTTAGCTATTATAGCCCCATATGTAGCTAAAACAGCTTTTTCCATATCCAGTAAATGGTATGGATCAATTAGCAAATTCTTAATTTTTGGATTTAGATAGTTGTTTACTTCCTCTAGTTTTATATTTTTTGTTGCTAATAGCCTGCTAACGACTACAGATATATTGATCTTTTGGTATATTGTTAGGGCTAAATTTTCGTCATATTCTTTTATATTCCAATAATATCCATTGGCTGATTTTTTATTTTTGAACCTCATCTGTTTATTTGACCTATTATATTTAATGTAGACTTAATGTGTAAAAAAGCAAGTAAGGGGAAAATCGATATAAAATCTATAACCAAAATTTTTAGATCATGCTTATCTATAACTATTTTTAATTTTTACTCCAGGAATACCTCACATCCTATGGAACTGGATGAAAAATAAATTTGCAGTCATTACTGTAATTTATATAATATATATTATGCGATATAGTAAGATATATCTAAAAACCCCATATACTTACATCAGAGTTTCTTTATTCTAATAATACTATAATCACTAAGCCAAAGTTAAAATTATCAATAAATTTGCTATATTATAGTCAAAAAATAGTGCAAACTTGAGTTTATATTTAATCAAATACTCTATTAAATGTTTTTAAACTTCTCAATTAAAATTTTTTGCTATTCCCACAAATTTTACGCTTCCGCTCTAGCTCTAATACCTACGCCTCCTCCGTTTATTCAAAATTTTACGACACTATTCTCTGTCTACTTTTATGCCGCACTGTCAACCGTAAAATTTTAACTTATCTGTAGGTAAAAACCATGGTTAAAAATAAGCTTAATTTTATAAAAGTTCTGTATCTGATAGTTTTTTTATTAGAAACAACTTAGTAAAATACATCGTATTTATATATACTAATTGGTATACACAAACACAAATTCCCCTACATATCTATAGAATAACAAAACTTCCACGTAATAATTATAAATCTAAATATATATTTTTACAAATGAAATTTTGTCATAGCAAAACGAATTTCTTTGCGTAGAGTGCATAGGCTAAATTTACATATTTATCGCCATTAATAGTCCCATGTAATATAATTTAATGATTAATAGCCTCTATACCAAGGGTTAAAATAGTATAACATTAACCAAATTTTCTCAAATATTGTGTATATCCGGATTATTTTCCAAAAACTTTTCGTACAGATCGGGACGACGAGTTTTAGTTATTTCAACTGATTTTTCAAGTTTCCACTGCCTTATCTTCTTATGATTACCTGAAAACAAAATTTCAGGAACTTCCCTATTTTTCCAAATTCTAGGTAATGTATAGAGTGGATATTCCAACAAATTTGAATAAAGATTATTCTCATTTCCTCCAAAACTATCTTCTAACACTGAATTTTTATTTATAACTCCGTCTAAACATCTAACTATACCTTCCACAAGTATCAATGCTGCAAGTTCACCGCCCATAATAACAAAATCACCAATAGATATTTCCTCTACATCATATTCCTCTATAACTCTCTCGTCAATACCTTCATATCTCCCACAAATTATCCCAATTTTTTCATTTTTCAAAATTTCTGCTATTTTTACTTGGTTGAGCTTTTTGCCCCTAGGGCTCATGTAATAAATTTTTGTACTTTTGTCAGTTCGATTTTCTATAGCATTTCCAAGCACGTCAGGTTTCATAACCATACCTTGTCCTCCTCCATATGGTGTATCATCAACTCTTGAGTGTCTATCGGTCGCATAATCTCTGATATTTACAACAACCAGTTGCCATATATTTTTTTTTAATGTGCTACCCAGTAATGACTCGCTACAAAAATTATTTATAATATTAGGAAAAATTGTGAATATGGTTATTTTCACTATTTTTTATCCATTTGCTTATATTCTTCTCTAAAAAATGGAGGTAATGCCAGCTCATTTTTTTCTTTAAAACCAGTACAAGAAGCTAAACCCATAAGGACTAACAAAATTAAGAGGTTCTTTTTAAAAATCATAAATTACCTATCAATTATTCATACATTAATAATGCGATTATATTGCGTTTTCATAATAAAACAATATGATAAAATCAGTAGTTTTTTAGAAAAATGTTTAGCAGACTCGAATTTTTTATAGCTTTTAGGTATCTTAAGGCGAAACGTAAAGAAAAATTTATATCTATAACTTCGTACTTTTCGCTTATTGGCATAACATTAGGTGTGGCAACATTGATAATTGTTATGTCAGTTATGAATGGTTTTAGAGAGGAACTAGTAGGTAAAATAATAGGAATAAATGCCCACATAAGTGTCTTTCCCAAAGAAGAAAGTGCCTACAACTATAACGATCTAATTAAACTAATAGTCGACGAAGATGTAGCACATTTCAGCCCTATAGTTGAGGGACAAGCTATGATTATAAATAATTCTAAAGTTCTAGGAGTTATAGTAAAAGCCATCCGTTTAAGTGATTTAAAAGATAAGTATGAAATCTACAAAACCATAAAGGAAGATATAACAGATTTCGATAAAAGTAATTCAATAGTAATAGGCAAGCAGATGGCTACCAATCTTAACTTGAAAATTGGAGATACTTTAAAACTTGTATCGCCAGAAGTTACTCCAACAATCTTTGGTGTTATACCAAAAACTAAAACCTATAGAATTGCCGGAATATTTGAAATAGGGATGTACGACTATGATGCTGGCATTGTCTTCATACCATTTGAATTAGGACAGTTACAATTTGGCTATAAAGACTCAATAAATCTGATAGAGATTTTTCTAAAAGATGCTAATAAATCATTACAAAAATCTCAAGAAATGATTGATAAAATTAGTAAATCCGAACACTATGCAAATGTTGTTGATTGGAAAGGTTCAAATTCTGGTTTAATATCGGCACTAAATACCGAGAGAAATGTTATGTTTTTGATACTTATGCTTATAATTGTGATAGCTATATTCAATATAATATCTAGCCTTGTGATGTTGGTAATGGATAAAAATAAACAGATAGCGTTACTAAAAACTATAGGTGTTACTGATACTAGTATAATGAGGATATTTTTTATTTGCGGTTCAACTATTGGTGTTGTTGGAACAATGGTTGGAGTGGTTTTAGGTGCTTCAATATCCTATAATTTGGAAAGTATAAGGAAATTTATAGAGTATGTGTCTGGTAAAAATTTGTTTAATCCAACAGTCTATTATCTTTCACAATTACCGTCAAAGGTGTTTGTGTCAGATATATTATCCATATCGGTAATATCGATAATTTTGTCTTTTTTGGCAACGATATATCCGGCCTTAAGGGCTGCTAGAACTAATCCTGCTGAAGCTTTGAGGTATGAGTAGGGTTAGTTTGGGTTTGTTAAGGGGTGAGATAAATCTATATTGACTTATCATTTGAGACACGTCATAATTTATAGGAATGGGCTGTAGCCAAGCGGTAAGGCAACAGGTTTTGATCCTGTTATGCGAAGGTTCGAATCCTTCCAGCCCAACCAGCATTATATACTTAATTAATAAAAATACAAGTATAAGTATATATTAATATTATTCTTAAATAATAACAATATTTATATTTTTAACCTATAATTATATCTTAATTATACTTATTTATAGAATTGATTTTGTTTTAATT
>CAPZCD010000028.1 GCA_948744995.1 uncultured Rickettsiales bacterium
GGTAACAATTTCACTTTATTAGGCAATAGTTACAATGCAATAAATGTTAATTTAATTGACTATATTGATATTATGAAAGGAACAGACTATGGATTTAAAATAAGAATTTTTAATCTATACAATTTTACTAATAAAATATACAATGATAATGCTGCTAAAATTGTTAAAGAAACTAGTAAAGTTTTGAAAGATGAAAATTCTAGCTCTAAAAAAATGTCAGAATCATTAGCAAAACTGATGGAAATTTTAGGAAAAACAGCTCCATGGTTTACACATATTGTGAGTTATGTAACATTAAAGTATGACTATCAACTACGGAATAATCTAAAACTTGGTGCAATGTTAGATATAAATTCTAGCAGTAATTTTTTGTCACTCCATGGAAGTTCTACGTTAGATTTTAATTACAGTATAGGTACTTGGGTTGAGTATAATCCTAAAACCTTATCTATTGAATTGAAGGATTTTAATATAAACAATAACCTTAAAAGTGGTTTGTTTTTTACTCAAAAGTTTTATGAGTATGATACTTTATTAACTAATATAGTTGCTAATAAAGAACTTCCTAAAGACTCTAAAGTTAATACGACATCCAAGAACAAATTCTACGATACTCACAATACTATGCTATTTGCAGAATGGAATTTTAATATGAGTTTTAATGATGATAGTATTTACAGTCGGTTTATAAATAATATAAATGTAACTGATATTGTAAAATTAACAAATTATAGTTTTAACTTTAAAAATCCTTATTTTGAAGGTAGTATACATGAATATTTTGGTTATCTTGGTAAACATAACTACACAATTATAGATAATAATCTCAGACTTACGCTTGATAAAACGATTAATATTAATAAGGACTTTTCAATAGCTATACCTTTTGGTTTTAACCTCAACTTTAATTTTTATGGTTCTCATAATAATATGCTCAAAGATTTTATTGGAGAAAATCTTGTTTATAATGGCAAAGCATTTGAACCATTTATTGGTTTGAATGTCGGTATATTTGGAAAGTCTCTAAATTTTGAATATAATAGGAATGGTTATAGGTTTAGATTTATATCCAGGTTTTAGTTAATTTTTCGAGAGAATAAATTTTCATTTAAATATTTGATTAACATTATTAGAATAGTTTTATCTATAACTATTTTCTAAAAAAGCTTATTCTGTTAAGTAAAAAAATAACTGTAAAAACTCTATTTTTACAGTTATTTGTTTATATATGTGATACTGCCTATATTATAATAATATCTGCAACTAACGTTTACTAAATACTTGACCTTTTCTCGCCTTCTTTAGACCTGGTTTCTTTCTTTCCACAATTCTTGAGTCTCTGGTTAGTAAGCCAGCAGATTTAAGATCTTTCCGATAAGCTTCAGGATTATGATTTAATAGAGCCTTTGAAATGCCATGCTTTATTGCACCGGCTTGGCCACTCAACCCACCACCAATTACCGAGCAATTTATATCAAACTTACCAGCCGTATCGGTAACAACAAAAGGTGTATTTATTATAACTTCTAAAATAGGTCTTTTCAGATAACTTAATGCATCAACTCCATTGATTTTTATGTTGCCACTTCCCTTTACTAACCAAACCTTTGCTATGGCATTTTTTCTCTTACCGGTAGCATATGACCGACCATTGAGATTCTGATTAACTTTCTTTTTTGGTTCGGTCTCTTTTTTAACTATTTTAACCTTACCATCAGATATTTTTTTAACGTCTATTATAGCAGTTTCTTCAGCTTTTTTCTTTGTTTTAGTAGCTGAAGCTACTGTTTTTTTTGCGGAAACTTTCTCTACTTTCTTGAGTAGAGGCCTAATAACCTTTTTCTTTTCTTTTTCTACTACCATAGATTTTAGCTCCTTTTAGTATTTTTATTATTCATTGACTTTATATCTAAAAATTCAGGATTTTGAGCAACATGAGGATGATTTGATCCTGAATATACATGTAATTTCTTCATTACTGTTCTCCCTAGAGAATTTCTTCCAATCATCCTTCTGACAGAATTTTCAATAATCCTCTCGGGTGTATCCTTTCTCATTTGTTTCATAGTTCGGTGCTTTATACCGCCTGGATATCCGGTATGCCAGTAAAATCTTTTTGATTCCTTATTTCCAGTTAAAGCTACTTTTTCAGCATTAATAACTACTATATAATCACCACAATCCATATTTGGTGTATAGTAAACTTTGTGTTTGCCTCTAAGATAATCGGCGATGATAACAGACATTCTACCGAGAATTAAGTTTTCGGCGTCAATTATATACCACTTTCTGGCTATATCACTAGGAGTGGCAGAGAATGTCTTCATTATATTTTTTGTCATAAAAAATAATTCCAGAAAATTAACAACTTTTGTAAAAACTCTCTTGTTTTCGTTCAAGTGGGTTGGGGAACTAACAAGATACTTTCTCTAAGACTTAGTACATTATAGTTTTGATTAAGCTATAAGTCAATATTTATTATAATCTAACATTGACTTAGCAAAACTGCATATTATAATACTGGCTATTAACTACAAAGCAGAAGGCGGTAAATTACAATTAAATGTTACAGGTTATAGTTGGCGACCAAAATAAATTAGAGGTTGCATTAAGAATGCTAAAGAAAAAAGTACAAAAGGAAGGAATAGTTAAAGAAGCAAGAAGAAGAGCAGAATACGAAAAACCTTCAGAAAAGAAAAAAAGAAAAAAGAAAGAAAGCATTTCTAGAATGAAAAGGAAAAGAAAGTAATATAAATAAGAATATTTACTAGGTTTATTGGGACGCTTTAGGCGTCCTTATTTTTTGTAATCATATTGGTAATTAATAGTTTTATGTCATCAGTTGTACGGGTTTTTACAAAACAAAATTTAGATGTAGGTAGTGTCAATCTTGACTGCGTACACTATTTAACTCATGTTATGAGAAGAAAAGCTAATGACAATATAATATTAGTTAACGGATTAGGAAGAGAATATTTAGGAAAAATAAGCACTATAAATAAAAAATTTGTAACAATTTCTGAAATTATTTGTATTAGAACAGCTAAAAATTGTAACCAATTAGGATTGTTATTTCCTATGATACAGAAGTTGGATTTAATGCTAAAAATGGCAACAGAATTAGGGACTACAGATTTTATCTGTTATAAAGCTCAATATTCACAAGTAAAATTTAATTTTGGTAAGATTGAAAAGAATGTAGTTGAGGCTATAGAGCAATGTGAAAGGCTTGATTTTCCAAATATATGTCAAAAACAAAAAACCATAGATGAGATCTTTAGCGGTTTTGAAGTAAAAGATACAGTAGTTATCTTGTGTGAAGAGAGAAGTAAAAGTAATGTAAAATTGAATATAGATGATCTGAAAAACAAAAAAATCTATATAATGGTTGGTCCTGAAGGTGGTTTTAGTTCTGAAGAAATTGAAAAGATAAAGAGTTATAGTTTTGTAAAGACAATTAGTTTGAATAAAAATATTCTTAGAACAGAAACTGCGGTAGCTAATGCTTTGGCCGTGGTTAATTTTGTTAGAGAGGGATGGTAAATTAGCCGAATTTAATAATATTTTTAAAATCTAAAGCTATAGTTTATAAGCATACAACATAATTTCAAACGTCCTATCCCAACTAAATATTTTGGATCTCTCCAAACCCTTTACAGATAGTTCCTTTCTTAGAGCATCATCATAATACATTTTATATAATCCACTTACAAGATCCTCCATATTTTCAGGATTTATAGGTATAGCAGAATTTCCATAAACTTCCGGCATAGACGACATATTTGATGATATTACTGGTACTCCACACTGCATAGCCTCCAGTACCGGTAAACCAAAACCTTCATACAAACTTGGGAATACAAAGCAAAACGCATTGTTATAGATAGTATTTATATCGTTTTCATCCAAAAAGCCAGTCAATACAATTCTATCCCTGTACTTTTCACAATCAGATATTCTGCTAAAGAGATTATCTATCCTCCAACCTTTTGGCCCTGCTAAAACAAGGTATAGATCCTGAATATTTTTGTTATCATCAAGAAAGTTTATGAAACAGTCTAATAGAAATATAAGATTTTTTCGCGGATTTAGCGAACAAAGACTTAATATATACTTTTTATCGGTTGGTATTCCATATTTTTGCAATATCTTATTCCTTACGGCAACATCTTCGTTTTCTAGCTTAAAGAACTGCTTTTTATTGGCTGCCAATGGAGCAACTACAATTTTATTTAGTTTAAATTGTGGAAAATATTCAACTAGATCTTTTTTGGTATTTTCCGAATTACAAATAAAAGTTACATTCCTATCTAAATTTCTAAAAATTTCATAAAAATTCCCTCTGCATCTTCTCTGTCCCTTTTTTTTACTGGAAAAATCACGTGTTCTTATTAGTGGCAGTATATCATGAATAAAAATAAATTTTCTTATCGTATTACAATTTAAAATAGCTTTTGGTATCTTGTAGAATAAAGATTGATATATTTCAAAATCTAAAATTTCCCTATTGTAAGAAAAACTCGTTAAAAAATTAAAAATTTTAAACAGAATCGAATATATTAAGTATGAAAAAATACTCAAAATCCACCGAAACGAATATTTTGTTGAATTTCTTTTTTCTCGTTTATAGAGAAATCTTTTTTTTATAAAAAAAGTGATAATTTTATCTAAAAAAATGCTACTGTAGCGGCTTGAAATACATTTAGTATTTTGAAATTGTTTATCAGATTCGGCTAATTCATCAAAGATATTGACAGTATATTTATTAGTAACAAAGGTGACATCTAACTTATTTTCAATCATTTTACCTGCTATGTTGTAGGCAGTCCAATATAAACCAGTCTTATTCTTTTTATCTATTGTTCCAACTAATATATTATCTATATCTACTAAAATCTTCATATTGTCTTAATAAAAAATTAGAATATAATTATAATCAATATTTAATTATAAACAACATTTTGATAATACCTATAATTCTTTCTGGTGGAAATGGAACAAGGCTATGGCCGCTATCCAGTAGCGAGAAACCAAAGCAATTTATAAAACTAATAAACGATAATACTTTATTTACAGAAACTATTTCGAGATTTTCCGACAGTAGTACATATTCGTATCCAATAGTTCTTAGTAATGTCAGGTATTACGATCTGGTGATGGAAGAATTAAAAAATAACAACATAAGCAATTTTACAGTTTTTTGGGAACCAATGGTTAGAAATACTGCCCCCGCCATTGCCAGTGTTATCTTATATCTAGAGAAAAAAGCACCTGATGATATAGTTCTATTCATACCTTCAGATGCCTATATAGACGATGTGGAAAGATTTAATGAATTCATCCTTGAGGGAAAAGAATTAGCCGAAAATAATAAGCTTGTGTGCTTTGGTATTAAACCAAGTCACCCGGAAACCGGTTATGGTTATATTAAATGCAGCAAAAAAATAGGATCAAATTCATATATGGTGGATAATTTTACCGAAAAACCAGATTTGGAAACAGCTATAGAATTTTTAAAAAATAAAAATTATCTCTGGAATGCTGGTATATTTATGTGTAAAGTGCCGGTAATGTCTGAATTATTTGCGGAATATGCCCCAGATTTAACTAAAATGGTCAAGGATACGATAGCTAAATCTAAAATAGAAGATAGAGCTGTATATTTAGATAATGATTTTTTTGGGAAATGTGAGAATATTTCTGTAGATTATGCTCTAATAGAAAAATTGACTAGGGAGCAATTAGCAGTTGTTTCTATGAATATAATTTGGAATGATATTGGCAGCTATAAATCTCTTTTTGATATAAATCCTAATAAGACAAAGGAGGAAAATATAATTTATGGAAATGCGATTCTTAATAATACAAGTAATTGCTATATAAACTCACAAAACAAAACCATATGTTGTTCTGATGTGGATGATCTGGTTGTTGTGGAAAAGGGAAATTATATTTTGGTTATGAAAAAAAGTAAGTCGCAAAATGTTAGGAATGTGGTTAAAAGGGTAATGGAGTGAAGAGTGTTAGTTGTTGTTATTAAGAATGTATTAAAATCAATAATATTGGAAGTGTTTGGACACTCTCCACTCCTTCTTCCTTATTTCTATTTTTTGTTATTATAAACTATACAATGTATATTATATTCGAATAACTAATAATTTAAAACTGATACATATATATAAAAACTACCACTATATTAAATAACTTATGATATAACATATAATTATAAATATTGTAATCAAGTAATAATGTAGTTAAAAAAAGGAATTAAAATAATAAACAATGTTATCTATCATTATAAAGACTGTAAAAAGTATTTCGCAGAGGGAGAGAATAAAAGAATAAAGAAAGATATTGTAAATATGATATACCTCTTATTTTAATTTATTAAAATCTTATATTAAAGATGATTTACTGTTGTTAATTATCTCCGTCTCTTCTCTTAAAAAGAATTAAAATACTCTATATTTAATCACAATCTTTTTTTAAACAAAAAACAATTCCGTCATCAGATAGTTAGACAACAATATAAATATAGAAGCACTAACTATAGCATTAGTTGTAGCTTTTCCAACACCTTCTGCTCCACCTTTTGAGTTATAGCCATGATAACAACCACATATAGCTATTATAAAACCAAAAACTACAGACTTTATTAATCCTGAATAAACATCTTCCAACTTCAAGAAATTCATAGTATTATTCAGATAACTTGCCATATCAAACTTCAAACTTACTACACTTGCTACAGTACCACCAAAGATACCTATAACATCAGCTACTAAAACTAACAATGGCATAGAAATGGTAGAAGCTAAAACACGTGGTAAGATCAAATATTTATAGGGAGATGTTGATAAAGTATATAAAGCATCTATCTGATCCGAAACTCTCATTGTTCCTATTTGTGCAGCTATAGATGTACTTATTCTACCAGCGACCATTAGTCCTACTAATATTGGAGCCAATTCTCTTGTTATGGCTAGTACTACTATTGTTGGTACTGTACTTTCGGCACCAAAACGATTACAACCGGCATAAGTTTGTAGTGCCATTACTCCTCCTGTAAAAATTGCAGTCATTGCAACAACTGGTAGAGAACAGAACCCTATTTCAAAAAATTGATGAGCTATATTAGCAAAATACCATTTTTTACTAAAAATGGTTCTAAAAGTTTTGTAGGTAAATATAGTAAATCTACCTATAGATTCAAATAAGTTAGAAAAAAACTTTAACGTTGCATAACTTAGATTTTGGATGAAACTCATAGTTATTACATAATATGTAGCATAAAGATAAAACTACCTATTTTTATAATAAAATCAACTATACATAAACTGTTTTTATATACTTCCCCTCTCCCCAATAACATATAAAGATTTTCTCTATAAACAAATGTTAGAGTTACTACTCAATTTAACTTTAACATTAATAAACAAAATATTGGTTTAAAATATGGAAGAAAATTTTTTAGATTTCTTACACATAAGTAATCTATGCCCAGAGAAATCTTTATGGAAAGCAGTAATACTACAAGCTTTTGTAGATCTTAAAAATAATTCTAAAAAGAAGATAGCAAATACCTATAGAGTTAAAGCAACACTTTGGTTTAATATGAACAATAGTGATTTCATAACTACCTGTCATTATGCAGGATTAGATCCACAATATGTATGGAAGAAAGCTAGTTTTATAAAGAATAGGAATTATGAGGAGAAGAGGATGGTTGGGTAAGTTTTTATTGATTAATCCTCTTTATATATTATATAGTATAGCTTATACTAAATGGTGTAGTGTATTATACTATATATGTAATATATTGGCAAAAAATTTTAATAAAATTCATTATAGGTTTTTATTCTCAAATTGATATTAAAGGGTTATTTATATGAATATATTTTTCAGCCTTTTCTTAGTTAAGAAAAAACGATGTGTAATAATAAGTAAACAATTATTTATAAATCATAACACGAAATATCAGCAACATTGCTATTAATGTATAAACATATTAAAATACATTGGTAGTCTTGCTTACAAAGACTTAAAAACTGTTTAAGTAATAAAGTCATTTTTTATTAAGTATTTTTTGAGGTAATTTTAGCCGGCACGGTATTCTATTACTTCCAATATCCCAAGAATCATTTAATACCAAATAGTACAGGTTTAGAGCGTCTTATATTTCCTATTCAAAGTCGTCCTAGCAATAGTACCCACAAAAACCCTATCAGCACCATTTCTCCTCAAAATTTTAGCACACTCATCAACTGTTGCACCAGTTGTTAAAACATCATCCACTATCAATATATTTTTATTCTTCAACAGATCCTTATACTTTTCATTTATCCTAAATGCAGATTTTAAATTATTCTTTCTTTTAGCTGTTGTTAATTTACTTTGTGGTAAAGTATTTTTTACTTTCAAAATCACATCCTTTATATAAGGTACATTTGTGAGTTTTGAAATTTCTTTGGCAAGTAGCAGTGATTGGTTATAACCTCTCTCCATTAATCTGTTTTTATAAATTGGAACTGCTACAATGTAGTCACTGTTGAAATTCTTTACATTCTTCACAATAAATTTAGCGAAAAACCTTGATAAAAAGGTCTTCCTATTAAATTTTAACCTATAGATAGCCCTTGCTATTGTTCTATTGTAGATAAATACACTTGCGGCTTTACTAAAATAATGCTGTTTATTCAAACAACGCCCACACAGTAAACTTTGGTCTATTTTTATATCAAGTGGTTCACCACAAATAGAACAAGTTGGTTTTTCAATAAAAACCAATTTTTTCCAACAATTACTACAAAATGCCTCATTCTGTACTATTTTTCTACATGAAGGGCATCTATGGGGATATAAAGTATTTTTTAAAAAGTCTATTAATTTTCTACCGTTAAGCTTGTTTTTTAAGTGTTTCCACATCACTAAATTTAATCTTTTCCTTAGCTACGTCTAATATGAATTTCTCCGCAGTTTCGTAAGGTACTCTCTTTATAATAGCATACTCAGATGCTATTCTATATACTGCCATATCATAAATACTTCTTTCACTATAGGACCTATCCGCTTCCTCTACGTCTCTAGTTAGATCTCTTAATACTTCAGCCGTTTGGTAGATATCTCCGGAATTTATTTTATCTCTATATTCTTTAGCCCTACGGCTCCACATACCTTTTAGTTTTTTAACGCCACCTTTAAGTATATCCAAAACCTTTTCCATTTCTTCATTGGTTACAAGCTTTCTAATATCGCCATTTTCTTTAAACTTAAATGGAACGCTTAAGGTTAATTTTTCTTTTTCAAAATACAAAACCAAACATTTAGTTTCTATCCCAGCTACTTTTATCTCCTGTATATCAATAATTTTAGCAACTCCGTGCGTCTTGTAAACACAATAATCATTAATTTTAAATGTAGTACTCATTTTCCACTAAAATGTTGTTTTTAATAAAGCTCCGTTATATTATATAGTATAGCACTAAATACAAATTAATCAAGTACTATTAATGGGGTTTTTTACTTTCCTGAATAATTTAAAACAAAGACTTTATAGTTGTTGCTCGGTTGGTGATAAGGAGATAAAGCTACTAAATAAAGTTACGCGTAGTAGAAGAAATGATGATGGTTATAGGGCATTTGATAACTACAGATTAACTGTGTTGCTATCGTTTATTTTACTGGGAGTGAGTTTTTTTCTATACTTATCTTACTCAAATTACAAATATAATATAGTTAGTATGATTGACGTAAAACCAAGAGAACTAGTCACCATTACTATTGAAAATCCAGTTGGTGTTGAAATTCCTGGAGATTATAAATATGAAAACTATACCATAAAGAACGGAGATAGTCTGTTAAATGTCTTAACCAGAGAAATTGGTCTTGCAAAAAAAGATGCATTGAGCTGTGTAGCAGAACTTGGTAAAATATATAACCTAAAAAATATAAAAGTAGGACAGGAAATTTCATTAAAATATAGGAATACTATAAATTTGGTGGATGATAATGTAGAACAAGGTGTAGTACTGGAAGAACTAAGGTTGCTTGACGACGTAGCACTGATGGAATATTTGGTATATAGAGAAAATGAAGATAACTACTCTGCAAAAGAAAATAAGGTAACTTTAACAACCTACTACAACAGATTTATAGTAGCTATTAAAAATAGTTTGTATATGGATGCTATAAAAGCAGGAGTTCCAGCGGAAATTGTAGGCAATATGATTAACTACTATAGTTTTGATATAGATTTTCAGAGGGATATTAAAAGTGGTGATTGGTTTGAGGTAGTTTATGAAGGTATGTATACAAAAAGTGGTAAAATGGCCAAAAATGGTGATATAATATACGCTAATCTTCATACTAATAGAGAAAATCACAAAATATATAGGTTTATACAGAATAATAATGTAATGTATTTTAATGAAAACGGGCTCAGTACTAGGAAATCGTTACTAAAAACACCTATAAATGGTGCCAGAATAACATCAAATTTTAATAGTAGAAGAAAACACCCAATTTTAGGGTACACTAAAGCCCATAAGGGTATAGATTTTGGTGCACCAGTTGGAACACCGTTTTATGCAGCGGGTAACGGTACCATCAAAAAAGTTGTAAGCGGTTGCAAAGTTGGTGATAAAAGTTGTGGAAAGGGTTATGGAAATTATATACTAATTCAACACAATAGTTCCTATAGTAGTGAATACGCCCATTTATCCAGAGTTAATAAAGGAATAAAGGTTGGTGTGAAAGTAAAACAAGGGCAAGTTATAGGTTTTGTGGGTAATACCGGTCTTTCAACAGGTGCTCACTTGCACTATGGAATAATATATAAAAATGAGAGGATTAATCCGAATAGAATTAGATCTGTATCATCGATTAGATTAAGTGGTAACGAACTTATAAAGTTTATTAGTGAGAAGGAAAAAATAGATCAACTTAGGTCTTCGGCTGTTAACCAGAGCGGAATAAAACAGAGGTAACTTGTCTAAATTAACCAATTTAGTTTTGTTTTAGGTTTGAAATATATCTAAGAAATATTTCTAAAATAACTCTCGATGCAAGTATATATTTGTTTAATCTAAACACAAATTTTTTGGTATTATATCCTATTGGTTAGCTTTTAAAGTTTTATACAGAAAATACAAATAATCTGTAAATTTATGCTGTAAAGTATTAATGGTGTTATTATCAATTATAATAATGCAAAATACGTTAGTAATTCCACATAAAATAGTTCTAAAAGTGAACTAATAGAGTGCAATACTGAAGTTAAATCAACAATCTAATTTGACATTAAACAAGAAAAGTGTAGACTTGATGGTAGGGGACAGATTGGCGCGTTACCTATGAATGAATCAGAACCGAGAGGTAGCAGTTATAAGTGGAATAATGCGGGTTTTTTGTCCTCTAACTTTGATTAAAGAGTAGGATACTATACTTTTTCTGTACGACAAGTCTAAAGAAAACCAAATTTTATTACTATAACTAAATCTTGGAAGATTTTATGCTTATCGGATTTTCATCATTTGTATGGAATTGCTTATCACACAAATCCTTATAAACACCGTTTAGGGCCAATAATTTGTTATGGTTACCTTGTTCCACAAGACTACCACCTTGCAGAACAAATATATTATCGCAATTAACTATGGTCGACAGACGATGTGCTATAATGATTGTAGTTTTACCCTTCATCAGTATTTTTAGAGATTTTTGTATCAGATCTTCCGAAACAGGATCTAACGCACTTGTAGCTTCATCCAATAGAAGAATTGGGGTATTTTTAAGTAGCGCTCTAGCTATAGATATCCGTTGTTTTTGACCACCTGATAGGAGAGCTCCATCGTGCCCTATAATAGTTTCATACCCTTTTTCCATATTTCTGGCAAATTCATCAACATTAGCCATTTTCGCCGCATTTATAACTTCATCCTCTGTAGCTTTTGGTTTCGTATACCTAATATTTTCAAATATGCTTGTATTAAACAGTTTAACATCCTGTCCCACAACCGAAATACTGTCTCTTAACGATTTAAAAGTAAGATTTTTTATATCTACTCCATCAATAAAAATACTGCCTTTTGTGGTATCATAAAATCTCATTATGAGGTTAAATATAGTGGTTTTGCCACTACCAGAATGGCCGACGAGGGCGTAGGAGCTACCCGATTTCATTTCCATATTTATATTTGATAGCGCTGGCTTTTCCTCCAGTTCAACCTCTTCTTTTTCTACAATAATATTTTTTAGATAATCATTATGAGGGTAGTAAAAACTCACATTATCAAATTTTATATTACCTTTAACATTTGCTAAAGTTACAGGATTATCGACCTCTTTTACAGAATTCTCTTGATCTAGCAGTATAAAATACCTTTTGGTACAAACAATAGCCTGCTGCAGTCTTATATTCAGTCCGGTAAAAGATTTTATAGGTTTATAGACGGAAAACATCGCTGTGACAAAAGTAAAAAAATCGCCAGTAGATATGGTACCGTTTATTATTGAGTTACCACTATAGAGTATAACTAAAGCTAAAGCTATAGTCCCTGCCATTTCCATTAGTGGTGAAGTTATCAAAGATTTTCTGGCTATATCAACTGATGTTCTATAGGCATTTGCAAATATTTTGTGTGTTTTTCTTGTTTCGTCGAGTTCTTTATTGTTGGATTTTATGACTTTTATGTTTGAAAATGATTCCGATATGGAAGAGGATATGTCTATACTTTTTTCTCTACTTTCGGTCGCTAAAGACCTTATTTTTTTACCTAATTTTACTATTGGCAAACCGGTAACAGGAAAAGCTATTAGAGCAATCAAAGACAATCTAAAGTTTTGGTAGAACATTACAAAGGCTAACGCAATGATGGTCATAAATTGTAATATAAATCCATTCAAAAATATCTCTACTATTTCGTTTATACCATTAGCATCTCCGAGGTAACTACTAATTCTTGTGGGAGATTGTTTTTGGAAAAAATTTATATCTTTATAGAGTAATTTTGAGAAAAGTTTTTCCTGCAAATTCATGGATATTCTACTTTTAGTAGTACTCATAATAAAACCTTGCATATAGGTGGCTAGGCAACAGGCTATAGCCACAACTATGAGTTGTATTGGTATCATATAAAGTGCTACTAAATTCTTACTTATAAATACCCTATCAATAGCTGGTTTTATAAGATATGCTCTATAGGCAACAGAACCAGCCGATACTAACATAAAACCTACAGCCAGTAAAAACCTAAATTTATAAGGATTTACGTAATCCTTCAATATCCTCAATATAATATCTTTAGTTGAATTATAGTTAAAATTTATAGGTTTATCGTCTTTATTTCTCATATAACAAAACAATGGCGACCTCCAGTCATTCCGAAAGCCGCCATCAGATTAAAAAGTTAATAAAAATTACTTAAGAATGGTAATGTCTATACCTTCAACATTCTTAGCACTGTAATTTTTTACAAATTCTTTTACTAAAGCGGCTTTTATAGCATCTTTAGCTTTATCAAATTCAGGCATAACTGCATCTTTTTCTTCTCTTTTAATAATTACATGCCAACCGAATTGAGTTTTAAATGGTTCTGAAATTCTATTTAATGGAAGCTTCTTTAGTACTTCATCAAATTCCTTAACAGTTTGTCCTTCAATAACAACCATTTCGCCGCCATTATCTTTACTGCCATCTATGGAATACTCTTTAGCAACATCAGAGAATTTCTTTTCCTTAAGTTCTGGTATGACCTTATTTTTCATATCTTCTTCTTTTTCGACTAAGATATGTGCTATCCTGTACTCCTTCTTACCTTCCAGAGTTTTCTTCAACTCATCATATTTGGATTTAATATCTCCTTCATATATGTTTTTATCTATTAAAACTTGGAGATACATTTCTTTTAAGAGATTATCTCTTGCTTCATTTAGTCTTTTTTTAAATTCTTTGGAGCCTGCTATATCACTCTTTTTTGCTTCTTCAGCTATTAATCTATTATTAATAATATCACTAATAATCAGCTTTTTTTCATCGGTCTTTAAGTCATCATAAACGAGAGTCTGACCAAAACTTTTTTTCAAAATATTTAGGTATGACTCAACTTCTTTTTCGGTGACATCACCCTTCTTTGATGTTGCAATAACACCACTCTCAACTAATTGTTTCTTTTTTTTCATATTTGAAAATGTTAGTGCACCAACTACAAGCACTATAACTAAAACAACGTAAATCGTCCATTTATTTTTCATAACGTTTCCAATAAAATTAATCGGTTAAAATTTATAATTTTGGTTTTATTATAGCAAATATTTTTTTTAAGTCAAATATCGAATAAACAACCCCAATGCAAGTATACGAGGTGTTTGCCTTAATCTAAACACAGAATTTG
>CAPZCD010000029.1 GCA_948744995.1 uncultured Rickettsiales bacterium
CAAATTCTGTGTTTAGATTAAGGCAAACACCTCGTATACTTGCATTGGGGTTGTTGGGACTGCCCCCCTTCCTCTTTCCCTCTAAATCATCCATTATAAACTACAACCTATTATATAAACAACTAGTAGGTTAATTAATAATATGTGTAACTGTAACTGTAAATATTGTAATTCAAGTAATAAAATAAATGAATAATCTAATAATAAGAAATATATAAAGTATATTTAATATTAGGACCTCTCTCCACCCTCTAACCCTTAAACTCTTCACTCTAGGCTAATCTTCAGTTAAGAACAATTACCTGAAGATTAGCCTAGAGTGAAGAGTTTAAGGGTTAGAGGGTGGAGAGAGGTCTCCTCATTTTCATTTCCTCCATTGCAAATTAATTTAATACCATTATAATTCTAACCAATTGTATTAATTCGAACTACTTCACCCGAAGTAGAAGAAAATATACTCGGTGTTGGCGGGTGTAGCTCAGTGGTAGAGCACTAGCCTTCCAAGCTAGCTATGTGGGTTCGATTCCCATCACCCGCACCATTATTAATATTGATAAAAAGAGTAAATTATATGTGTAAAGAGACTTTTCAGAGAACAAAACCACACGTAAATATCGGTACGATTGGACACGTTGACCATGGAAAAACAACCTTAACTGCTGCCATTACAAAGGTTCTTGCAGAAGGAAACAAAAATGTTATAGCTAAGGACTATAACGAAATTGATAACGCCCCAGAAGAAAAAGAAAGAGGTATTACCATTAACACTACCCATGTGGAATACGAAACAGCCAACAGACACTATGCACACGTTGACTGCCCTGGACACGCTGATTACGTAAAAAACATGATTACCGGTGCTGCTCAAATGGATGGCGCTATTTTGGTTGTGTCAGCTGCTGATGGTCCTATGCCTCAAACCAGAGAACATATTTTGTTAGCTAAACAGGTTGGTGTTCCTTATATAGTAGTATTTTTGAATAAAGTTGATATGGTGGAAGATGCCGAGTTATTGGATTTGGTTGAAATGGAAGTTAGAGATCTATTGACCTCTTACGGATTTCCTGGAGATACGATCCCTATAATAAAAGGTTCTGCTCTGAAGGCTCTTGAAGGTGATCAAAGTGAAATAGGCGAACCAGCAATATTAAAACTTATGGAAGCTGTTGATGCTTATATACCAGAACCTCAGAGACCAATTGATGGTGCATTTTTAATGCCTATTGAAGACGTATTTTCAATCTCTGGAAGAGGAACTGTAGTTACCGGTAGGGTTGAAAGAGGTGTAATTAAAGTTGGCGAAGAAGTTGAAATAGTTGGTTTGAGAGATACTCAAAAAACAACCTGTACCGGTGTTGAAATGTTTAGAAAACTTCTAGATCAAGGACAAGCTGGTGATAATATAGGTGTTCTTTTAAGAGGAACAAAAAGAGAAGAAGTTGAAAGAGGACAAGTTCTATGTAAGCCAGGAAGTATACATCCTCATACAAAATTCAAAGCTGAAGTGTATGTTTTGACAAAAGAGGAAGGTGGTAGACATACTCCGTTCTTTAAAAACTATAGACCTCAATTCTATTTCAGTACAACGGATGTAACCGGTTCCATAACATTGCCAGAAGGTGTAGAAATGGTTATGCCAGGCGATAACACCAAGCTAGAAATTGAATTGATAGCTCCTATAGCTATGGAACAAGGTAGAAGGTTCGCTATAAGAGAGGGTGGCCATACGGTTGGTGCTGGAGTTGTAAGCGAAATAATTGCTTAGTTAAGTTATTGTTCTTAGGGTATCTATTTAATAGGTACCCGTAATTTAGGGGTGTAGCTCAGTTGGTAGAGCAATGGTCTCCAAAACCATTGGTCGAGGGTTCGAATCCTTTCGCCCCTGCCAATTAAAGATTTATATGCAGTTAATGGATTATTTTAGAAGTGTAGCAAAAGAGGTTAAAAATATTACTTTTCCTAGCAGGCAAGATGTTAGGGTTACTTCTGTAGTAGTGGTTTTTATGACTATTTTATTTATGATATTCATAAGTTGTGCCGATTTTGTTATTTCTAGATTAATAAAAATTTTGTTAGGGATTTTATAATGGATTTTAAGTGGTATACTCTCGCTGCCTATTCCGGCAGTGAAAGTAAAGTGGCAGATGATATAAACAAAATGGTTTCGACCAATGGCAATATAAAAGAGGCTTTTGTACCTACAAAAAAGGTATTTAAGGTTCTAAAAGGCAAGAAGGTTGAGGCAGATCAAAAAGTTTTTCCTAACTATGTTTTTGTGAATATGATAGCTGATAGGGCAACGCTAGATATTTTGAGATCGATGCCAAAAGTTATGGGTTTTTTGGGAAGTAACCCATTAAAACCAGAAAGTGTTCCAAGTGCTAAAATAGAAAAAATGAAAAAAGAAGCACAAAGGAGTGTTGCGGCGGAAGATGATAAATTTGAAATTGGTGATACGGTTAAGATAAAAGAAGGACATTTTGAGTCCTTTACCGGTGTTGTTGATGGTAAAGATGAATCAAAAAATATCTTGAAGATAGCTATATCTATTTTTGGTAGAAGTACCATAATAGATATTGATTCTTCGAAGGTAGAAAGGGTTTAAATATTTTATTAATTTTTTAAAGAAGTGTAAACAAGATGGCTCCTAAGAAAGAGGTTGTAGCAAAAGTTAGTTTACAAGTTCCGGTTGCTAAGGCTAATCCGGCACCACCTATTGGTACCGCGTTAGGTCCTAGAGGTGTTAATATAATGGATTTTTGTAAGCAATTTAACGCTATAAAATTTAACTATCCGGATGGTACGCCTATTCCGACAGTTATTTCTATTTATAAAGACAAAAGTTTTACTTTTGTTACGAAGGAACCCCCTATGACTTACCTGATTGAAAGTGAGATAGGACTTAAAAAAGGTTCTTCAAACCCGGGTAAAGATTCAGTGGGTGTTATTACTATGAAACAAATAGAAAATATAGCTAAAAAGAAAGTTCCAGATATGAATACTAAGGAATTGAAGGCTTGTATGGAAATGGTTAAAGGTTCCGCTTTATCTATGGGTTTACAGGTAGTGGAGGGATAGTGTATGAAGACTAACGATATAAAAACACAAGATTTAGTTGATATAGCTACTGCCATTAAAACCGTTAAGGAAAACTCTAAAAATAAGCAAAGAAAGTTTGTGGAAACAGTGGATCTAATATTTAACCTCAATATTGATGCTAAACAATCCAATCAAAATATTAGAGGTTCTGTTGCATTGCCAGCAGGAACAGGTAAAGATGCAAAAATAATAGTTTTTACTGATGTTGAGGCATTGCAAAAAGATGCTATCAAAGCGGGTGCTGTTAAAGCCGGCTTGGAAGAGTTAATGACGGAAATAGAAAATGGCTTTATGGATTTTGACTATTGTATAGCAACTCCAGATGCTATGAAGAAGATAAGTAAAATAGCAAGAAAGTTAGGCCCAAGAGGTCTTATGCCTAATCCAAAAAATGGAAATATTACAAACGATGTTGTAAGTGCAATAAATATTGCTAAAAAAGGTAAAATTAACTTTAAAAACGATAAGTATGGTATAATTCATACAATGGTTGGTAAGGTAGATTTTTCCGATAATGACTTAATAGCAAATATTAAGGCAGTTGTTTCGGCAATAAAAGAAGCAAAACCGGAGGTTTTGAAAAATAAATATATAAAAAGTGTTTTTCTTACTACCACCATGGGTCCTTCCGTTGCTGTTGATATAGAAAGAACTAATGGAGGGGAGTAGTTATGAATAAAACTCAAAAGCAAAATTCCATAAACTTGGCTAAAGACATATTGACGAATAATCAAATGTGTATATTCCTTAATTATAAAGGATTAAATGCAGGAGATTTTGTTAAGCTTAGAAATGAGTTAAAAGATAAAGAGGCTAATATAAAAATTATTAAGAATACTCTTTTTAAAAAAGCTATAGAAGGTACTGATTTCTCAGCTTTAGGTGATTATTTTGTTGATCAAATAGCCGTTTCATATTCTAAAGATCCACTAACACTATCAAATATTGTTAATGGTTTTGCTAAAGAAAATGAGAATGTTAAAATAAAAATTGCGTCTTTGGACGGAAAGATAATTGATATAAAGGCCGTGGAAGAATTAGCGTCTCTTGGTTCTTTTGATGACGTTAGAGCAAGATTTATTGGTGTTTTGAGAGCACCAGGTTCACAATTAGCTAGAACTTTGGTTGCTTATAAAGAGAAATTAGAAGCTTAACGAATTATTAATAATTATAAAAAAGGTTGTAAAATGACTGAGAAATTAGAGAAAATTGTTGAAGAACTTTCTACATTAACTGCTTTAGAGGTTTCCGAATTAGCAAAAATGCTTGAAGAAAAATGGGGAGTAACGGCAGCTGTAGCTGTAGCGGCAGCTCCCGGTGCTGGAGCAGCTGGCGCAGTTGAAGAAAAAGATGAATTTACGGTAACACTAGAGGCAGCTGGTGATAGTAAGATTAATGTTATTAAAGAAATTAGAACTATAACTGGTCTTGGTCTTAAAGAAGCTAAAGATCTAGTTGATGGAGCTCCAAAAGTTGTTAAAGAATCAGTTAAAAAAGAAGAAGCAGAAGCTATAAAGGCTAAATTAGAAGCAGCTGGGGCTAAAGTTAAACTATCTTAAATTTATGTTGATATTTTTGTAGGACTCTCTTAGCTTCTTAAGTGAGTCTTATGTTGTTCTATAATTTATTATAATAAAAGAAAAGGCAATTAGGTGAAAACTTTAAACCATTCTAATTATGTATTAAGAAGAGGCTTTTTGGATAGAGTAGATGATAATTTTATTCCAGATTTGATATTTTTACAAAATGAATCCTTTGAATCATTTATATGTTTAGATAATAATGATGAGGAAAAAAGAAAGAAATCAAAGATACAGGAAATTTTTGAATCTTTTTTTCCAATGACTGATAGTAGTAAGAGCTTAATATTGGAATTTTTAAGATATAGGGTTGGTGATATAAAATACAGTGTTAAGGAATGTATAAATTCCGGTAGGACATATTCGGCACCTCTCTATGCAACTTTGAGGCTTTTGGTTTTGGAAAGAACTGAAGAGGAAAATGTAAAAAAGGAGATTAAGGCAATAAAAGAGCAGGAGGTTTTCTTTTGTGATGTTCCGCTGATGACTAATACAGGAAGTTTCGTTATAAATGGTATAGAAAGGGTTGTTGTATCTCAAATGAGAAGGGCACCGGGTGTATTTTTTGATAGTGAAGATTCAAAACTATTCGCCGGTAAAAGCTACACGGCAAAGATAATTCCGGTAGCAGGGTCTTGGCTTGATTTTGAATTTGATGGAAGGGATCTGCTCTATTTTAGAATAGACAAAAAGAGAAAAATGCCTATAAGTTATCTTTTTAAGACATTGGGTATGTCGATTGGTGATGTTCTATCCTATTTTTATAAAAACTATAAGCTTGAATATGCAAACAATAAGTGGTCTATTGAATTTGACTATGATAATTGTTTAGGAAAAAGTTTTGACCATGATGTAATAGATGCTACAACCAACGAAGTAGTTATACCACAAGGAAGAAAGATTACAAGAAGGCTTGTTAGTCAATTAAAGGAGAAGAAATTTTCTAGATATTTGATTAACGAGGAAGAAAATTCTTTATTTATTTTGACTAATGATTTAATTGATAACAATAGTGGAGAAGTACTTTTTCCAGCTGGATCTGAAATAAATCCTGAGAAACTTATAGGTTTTAAGGAGCTTGGTATAAAGGAACTAGAGATTGTTATGCCGGATACGTCAGAGCTCGGTCACTATATCTATAACAGTTTGCTAATTGAGAAGGATAAAAGTCTTGAGAGCGTATTGTTTGATATATATAGATCTGTAAAAGTATCTGAAGAAGCGGCAAATTTTGAAGCAGCTGAAAAATTTGTAAACGGCCTGTTCTTTTCTAACAGATACAATTTGTCGGATGTTGGTAGGATGAAGATGAATTATAGACTTGGTATAGACACTGATTTGGAAACTATGCATCTTACCAAAGATGATATATTAGCTACCATTAAAATTCTTAATAAGTTAAAACATAATGATGAGAAAGCTGATGATATAGACAATCTAACTAACAGAAGGTTAAGATGTACCGGAGAACTTATGGAGGTTCAATTTAGAAGCGGTATGGCAAAGGTTGAGAGAACTATAATAGAAAAAATGAATACATTGGAACCAGAAACTATAGTTCCTCAAAATTTAATAAATACTAAACCTTTATCTACAACTTTAGCTGATTTCTTTGCAACATCACAGCTATCGCAATTTATGGATCAAACAAATCCTTTATCTGAGTTATGTCATAAGAGGAGAATAACAGCCTTAGGGCCTGGTGGCCTAACCAGAGAAAGAGCAGGGTTTGATGTACGTGACGTACACTATACGCACTATGGTAAGATATGTCCTGTAGAATCTCCTGAAGGAGCTAATATTGGTCTTATAAATAGTTTGTCTGTATTTGCTAGAACCAATAAATATGGTTTTATAGAAACACCTTATAGAGAAGTTAAAAATGGAATTTTGACTGATAATGTTATTTATCTGTCCGCTATTGAAGAAGCTGGTAAAATATTCTGTCCTTACAATGTGGAATTTGATATGACCGGTAAAATATCTGGAGAAAGTGTTGTTTGCCGAAAAGATAGCGAAATAATTAGTGTTACTCCGGAAATGATTGATTATATTGATGTTTCACCAAGGCAAATAATATCTGTAGCTGCAAGTTTAGTTCCATTTCTGGAAAACAATGAGTCCAGACGTGTATCTATGGGGGCAAACATGTTGAAGCAGGCGGTACCTTTGCTTAAAGTCGAATCTCCTTATGTTGGTACTGGTATGGAAAGGATTATTGCAACATTTTCAAACTGTGGTGTTGTGGTATCTGAGGTTGATGGTATAGTTAAATATGTTGATGCTAACAAGATAGTTATAGAAGAACTAAGAGGTGAGGATCATATATCTAAAATGCATACTTATACTCTGGATAAGTATTTAAGAACAAATAATGATACCGTAATAAATCAATATCCGGTAGTTAAAGTAGGGCAAAAGGTTAGTCAGAACGAGATAATAGCTGATAACCAAAATATTGAAAATGGAGAACTAGCTCTAGGTAAAAATGTTTTGGTAGCATTCGCAACTTGGGATGGTTGTAACTACGAAGACTCTATACTTATTTCCGAAAGGTTGGTAAAGGAAGACGCTTTTACGTCCATTCATCTTGAGGAATTCGAAATAGAGGCTAAGGATACTCGATTGGGACCGGAAGAAATTACCAGGGATATACCAAATGTTGGCGATGAGCTTTTGAAAAAGCTGGATGAAACTGGGGTAGTCTATATTGGAGCGCATATTAAAGCCGGGGATATACTTGTTGGAAAAACCACACCTAAAACGGGAACTCCACAAACCCCGGAAGAAAAACTACTAAAAGTTATATTTGGTGAAAAGGCTATGGATGTTAAGGATTCTTCCCTATATGTCCCACCTAGCGTTGTTTCCGGAACTGTTATAGATGTTAAAATCTATACTAGAAATGGTATAGATAAGGATGAGAGAGTTAAATTTATTGATAATATGGCTATTGAGAGATTATCAGCAGATAAAGATAGGGAGGTTGCTCTACTAAGAAAAAGCTTTATAGATCAATTAAAGAGTCTTGTCCTGAATAAACCTATAGAAAAAAGTATAGATAAGATTAAAAAAGGTAGTATAGTTACGGATGACTTATTAGATCAATTATCCAATTCTTTATTGGCAAAGATAGTTGTTGCAGATGAAGAAATTAACAAGAAAATTGAAAATTTAGGTAAGGAATTCAAGGATTCTATAGCTAAGCTTGAGAAGGATTTTTCGGAAAGTGCAGTAAAAATTAAAGAGTGTGATGAATTACCACAGGGAACTCTGAAAAAGATAAAAGTTATAGTTGCTGCAAAACAGAAAATACAAGCGGGTGATAAAATGGCCGGTAGATACGGTAATAAAGGTGTTATTTCGAGGATAATTCCAGTAGAAGACATGCCTTATATGCAGGATGGAACTCCTATAGATATAATATTGAGTCCTTTAAGTATTCCTACTCGTATGAATGTTGGACAATTGTTGGAAACTCATTTAGGTTTCGTTTCCTCCGAACTCGGAAAACAAATTTCGTCTATGCTGGGTAGCTTAAATAAGGACAGAGTTAAGAAAATAAGAGAAAAACTGCTAAGAATATACAAAATGCCTAGTGAAATAGAATATATTGAAAGTTTAGGCAATGAGGATTTGTTAGAGTTTGCAGAAAAACTCAAGAGAAATGTTCCATTCTCTACTGGTTCTTTCGAAAATATCTCTATAGAAAAGATAGAAGAATTAATGGAAGAAGCCGGTATAGACAAAAGCGGACAAGTTATGTTGGTGGATGGTAGAAGTGGCGAATATTTTGATAGACCTATAACCATAGGCTACATGTATATGCTGAAGCTACATCATCTAGTTGATAATAAAATTCATGCTAGATCTACAGGCCCTTACAGCCTCATAACTCAACAACCTCTTGGTGGTAAATCTCACTTTGGCGGTCAAAGGTTTGGGGAAATGGAATGTTGGGCTCTACAAGCATATGGCGCGGCTTATACATTGCAGGAAATGTTAACGGTTAAATCCGATGATATAGTTGGAAGACTTAAAATATACGAATCTATAGTTCAAGGTTCACAAAGTTTCTATTGTGGAGTACCGGAATCATTCAATGTTATGGTTAAGGAGGTTAGATCCTTAGGATTAAATCTTGAACTTATACGAAAATAATTTATCAGACAGGATTTTATCCTGTCGTTTTTATTACTAAAAAAAAGAAAATAATATGGCGTTAGATGGAACTTCTTCTTTTGGATTGATGAATATAAGTAATCAGGTGTTGGATTCTACTGATTTTGATGCTTTGAAAATATCCATAGCCAGTCCGGAAAAAATAAGGTCTTGGTCCTATGGTGAGGTTACAAAACCTGAAACTGTTAACTATAGAACCTTTAAACCTGAAAAAGATGGTCTCTTTTGTGCTAAAATCTTTGGTCCGGTAAAGGATTACGAATGCTCATGTGGTAAATATAAAAGAATTAAATATAAGGGTATTGTCTGCGAAAAGTGTGGTGTTGAAGTTACAAGTTCTAAAGTAAGACGGGAAAGGATGGGACACATTGAGCTTGCTACTCCGGTATCTCATATCTGGTTTTTGAAATCTTTACCTTCAAGAATTAGTACTATACTTAATATAATGCCTAAGCATATTGAAAAGGTTATATATTTTGAGACATACATAGTAACAGATGCTAAGATGACTCCGTTGGAAAACGGGCAACTCCTTTCAGAAGAAGAATTTGAGAATTATAAAGCCGAATATGGTGATGATGCTTTTGAAGCTGGAACAGGAGCAGAAGCTATAAGAAAATTACTCGAAGAAATTAATCTTCCAAAACTTAAAGACAAATTAAGAAAGGAACTTGCTGAAACTAAATCGGAATTAAAGAAATCAAAAATAATAAAAAGACTTGGTTTAGTAGAATCTTTTATAGAATCCGGCAATAGACCTGAATGGATGATTTTGACAGTTTTGCCGGTTATACCACCAGAAATTAGACCTTTAGTTCAACTGGATGGTGGGAATTTTGCTAGTGCCGATTTAAATGAACTTTATCGAAGAGTTATAAACAGAAATAATAGACTTAAAAAATTACTGGAACTAGATGCACCGGATATAATCATTAAAAATGAGAAGAGGATGCTCCAGGAAGCAGTTGATTCTCTACTTGACAATAGTAAAAGTGCAAATCCGGTTAAAGCTCCAAATAAGAGACCATTTAAATCTTTGAGTGATATGCTAAAAGGTAAACAGGGTAGATTTAGACAAAATCTGCTTGGTAAGAGGGTTGACTATTCGGGACGTTCAGTTATCGTGGTTGGTCCAAATCTAAAATTAAACCAATGTGGTTTACCAAAAAAAATGGCTCTAGAGCTATTTAGACCTTTTATATATGCTAAACTTGAGCTATATGGTATGTCTAATGGTATTAGGCACTCAAAAAAGTTGGTAGATAGCGAAAGACCAGAAGTTTGGGATATACTGGAAGAAGTTATACAAGAACATCCGGTTCTATTGAATAGAGCTCCAACTTTACACAGACTAGGTATACAGGCATTTGAGCCACTGCTAATAGAAGGTAAAGCTATTCAGCTTCATCCATTGGTTTGTAAATCTTTTAATGCCGATTTTGATGGCGATCAGATGGCCGTTCATGTACCACTATCTATAGAAGCTCAAACGGAAGCTAAAGTTTTAATGATGTCAACGAATAATATTCTAAATCCTCAGGATGGTAAACCAAATATTATTCCTTCGCAGGATATGCTTTTAGGCTTGTATTATCTAACTCTTGATCCTATAGGTGAAAATGTTGAAAAACCTAATATAGCTATAGCTGGAGTAGATGAGCTCGAACATGCTCTATTTACAAAAAGAGTTAAAATGAACGATCCTATTACTTTCAGATATTCTATAAAAAATGACGATGGTACCGCCGATTATAAAAGAGTTATAACAACTCCCGGTCGTGTAAAAGTATTTGAATTACTGCCAGATATTTGTAAAGTTAAATATGGCTTTAATTTGGTAAATATGCCAATAGGTAAGAAGGAAATTTCAAAAATAATCAACATTGTTTTTGACGAAACAGATCAAACTGAAACTGGTAGGTTCTGTGATGATGTAATGCGACTTGGTTTCGAAAACTCCACCTTTTCCGGTGTATCTATCGGTAAAGATGATATGATTATTCCTACCGACAAAAGTAAATTAATAACCAAAGCCGAAAAGGAAATAAAGGCTATTGAGAATCAATATCAAGATGGTTTAATAACTTCGGGCGAGAGATATAACAAAATCATTGAAATTTGGGATAAATGTATAAACAGCGTTAAGAATATCGTTGTTAAAAATATATCCGTTGATAAGACAGCTGAAACCGCAAATTCTCTTTACCTATTTATGAATTCTGGGGCTAGAGGTAATGAAAATAACATGCAACAGATGTGTGGTATTCGTGGTCTTTTAGCAAAACCAAATGGTGAAATTATTGAGACTCCTGTTCTTTCAAACTTTAAGGAAGGTCTATCAATACTTGAATACTTTTTATCTACACACTCCGGTAGAAAGTCAATGGTTGATACAGCTCTAAAGACATCCAATGCCGGTTACCTAACAAGAAGACTTGTTGATGTTGCACAAGATTGTATAGTTGTTGATGAAGATTGCGGTACCACAGAAGGCATCACTATGGAAGCTAAAATTGAAAATGGTATAGTCAAGGTTAGTTTAGCTTCAAAAATAGTTGGTAGAACAGCTTTAGTTGATGTGCTTGATTCTAAAGGTAAAGTTATCGTTAAAGGCGGTGATTTAATAGGTGATAAAGAAGCAACTGCTATTGAAAAAGCAGGGGTTAAACAGGTTAAAGTCAGATCCGTACTTAATTGTAAACACGAACACGGGGTTTGTGCTAAATGTTATGGTAGAGATTTAACAACCAAAATGTTGGTTAGTGTCGGGGAGGCAGTAGGTGTTGTTGCAGCTCAAGCTATAGGTGAACCTGGTACACAATTAACTATGAACACAAGGCACTTAGGTGGCGCTACTATTGCCGGAACTGAATCAAATATCATTTCGCCTAGTGATGGTACACTAAAGATAAATAACCTCAAATCCGTGATAAATCGGGATGGTGTTGAAATAGTAATGAATAAGGATACCGAATTTGTCATAACAAAAGATGGTAGGACTATAGCAAAATATAGCATTCCTTATGGTTCTAAAATATTCTTTAAGGATGGTGATAGCATTAATAAAGGTGATTCTCTTGCAGAATGGGATCCTTACAACTATTTAATTATAGCAACGAATGACGGTAAAGCCAAGTTTTCTGATGTAGTAGAAGGCATCTCTCTTAAGGAAAAAATTGATGAATCTACTGGAGTATCTTCAAAAGTTATAATAGACTGGAGAAGGTTCTATAATAAACAATCTATTAAACCAAGTATAATTGTAGAAGGTGAGGGTAGTGACTTAAGTTATGAGCTATTTATAGGTACCATAATAAATGTTTCTAACGGACAGGATGTTAAGACGGGAGATATTTTAGCTAGAACACCAAAAGATTCCATTAAAAATAGGGATATTACTGGCGGTCTACCAAGGGTAGGCGAATTATTTGAAGCCAGAAAACCTAAAAATTATGCTGTTATGTCATCCATAGATGGAACAATTGTTTTTAGTGAAAGAGATTATAAAACCAAGCGTGTTATAACTATAGTTCCTGATAATAAGGAGGAACAGGAGGTTAGCTATATAGTTCCTAAAGGTAAACATATCTTCGTTAAGGATGGTGATAAGGTTAAGAAGGGCGATGAAATCATAGATGGTGATAAAGTACCACATGATATTCTAAAAATTCTTGGTATTGAAGAATTTAATAGATATATGGTTGAGGAAATACAAAAAGTGTATGAAATGCAAGGTATATCAATTAATGATAAACATATCGAGATAGTACTTAATATGATGCTTAAAAAGGTTGAAGTTACCGATCCTGGTGAAACTCGTTTGCTTGCGGGTGACATTTTTAGTAAAGCTGATTTTGAAGAGGTAAATAAAAAGGCAATGGAAGAAGGTTTAAAACCGGCTAAATGTGAAAATATTTTGTTGGGTATTACCAGAGCCTCATTACAAAGCAACTCATTTATATCGGCTGCTTCCTTCCAGGAAACTGTTAAAGTTTTAACAGATGCTTCTATAAGAGGAAAAGTTGATAATTTGGAAGGACTTAAGGAGAATATAATAGTTGGAAAACTTATCCCTGCCGGTACTGGTCTTATTATAAAGAGAATGAAAGAAGAGGCTAAAAGGGAAAGTATGAGTAACGTTGTAGAATAGTTATTAACCTATTAACGCCATCCGATAGTGTGAGTGTTAGGTGGTGTTTTTTGTTGGAGAAAGGCGAAATTATGTAAGTAATGAATCATAAAGGTATTGCACAATATTTTTTTTTATGATATATTTAAAGAGTACCTTTTATAAACAGCTATAGTTTATGTATTGCAAAGGTACAAATTATTTTTTATTAATAATAAAAGGTGATACCTATGAAAAAATTAAATTTATTTATGCAAGTAGCAATGTTTGTATCATTGGTTTCTGTAAATAGTAACATGTTATATGGTGAGACAGTATTTACGGCAGAGGATGGATCTATTATAGGTTCTTCTTTGTTAGGTATAAAACCAAACGAAAACGGTGAATATGTTTTGGAAGATGGTTGCTACTATAGAGGTGGTGTTAAAGATGGGATGATGCATGGAGAAGGCGAAATTAATTGTCCAGTTTTTGGTTATAGAGTTATTGCTAATCTTACAAAGGGAAGAGTAGACGAAGGAAGGATTGAAATAACTTTTTTAAGTGGCAATAAATTTAGTCGTGCTTTGGAAAAAGGAATACCACAAAAAGAAAGAGGTGAATTTATTCCAAAAAATGGTGTACCTTGTAAGTGTGAATTTGATGCAAACGATATAGACGAAAATAAAGAATTTGAATTACATTGTATTGATAGAGATGTTGTTTATAAAGAAAGGTTATTATCACCTGAGTCTTCTATAGAACCAAATGATGAAAATCTATAGATTTATAGATTGTAGATTTTAATAAATCTAATTATTAAAGAATTTAAATGCCAGTACTATACTGCCTATTTAGTACTGGTATTTTTTGATATTAATTATCTATTCCAATAATGTCCCGTATCCTCTGATTTTGAGTAAAAATAAATTATAGTCATTACTAATAAATCTGTGTAATAAACATGTCTAAATATAAATTTTTTTGTGTTTAGATTAACTAAATAACTCTAATTTCGCTTTTTAAATTTAAAATATGTTGAAAAATAAAGAAAATTATTTTAGTAAATAAAAATTATACTTATTTAATAACAAATATTATTAGACTTTAATAAAAGTTATCATATTTTTATCCTGAAAGAGATATTTGTTTATATTTTTTAGTATATTTTTAAGTTATAAAAAACAAAATTGGGATTAAATACCCCGTGCGCTTGGAAAGGAGTTTCTTATTTTTGACCAACATAAAGAATTACCATTATAAAATTGCATTGTCTAGTTCATGGATTTCTTTTTTAAGGATGTTCTGTATATCTATAAAAGGGACTGCCCACCACTTTCACTTGACGTTTAAAATGTTTAATCTAATTCTACTTTTTTAAAGTTAAAATATG
>CAPZCD010000030.1 GCA_948744995.1 uncultured Rickettsiales bacterium
ATAATGATAGATTGTATGGTTCTGTTAGCGCGACAAAATTGGCTAATTTTGTAAATAATATGATAAAAGAGCCAAAGGCTATAGGAAGAGGAGAGATTTTTATAAAGGAGCCTATAAAGACATTGGGTAAGTTTACAGTGGCGTTTAATTTGCATTCGGATGTTTCTCTGGAAAAGGATGTTATAGTTGCTAGATCTAAAGAAGAAGCTGAAAAAATTAAGAAAGGTGAATTTGTAAAGAAAGATGATAAAAAAGTTAAAAAAGATGAGGAAGGGGTTGAAGCAGAAGCTAAAACAGTAGCTGTTAAAGAGGATGATAAATAAGAAAATAATTTTGTAATTTAGAAGGAAATAGGTTATATAATTTACTGTGAGGGTATGGTGATTGTATAGCCTATTTTTGTTGGTATTTATATAACAATAATTATTATTATTGAACGTCATTTTAGTAAAGAATAATCATTTTTGGGCTTATCTTATAAGAAAATAATACACTGTTGTTTTATTATGAATTACAAACTAACTATAATTTAAATGGTGCGGCCAAGAGGAGTTGAACCTCCACCCTTTGCAGGACAACGACCTCAACATTGCGCGTCTACCAGTTCCGCCATGACCGCTACTATACAGTGTTAGCCTCTATAATACTACTTTGCTTTTAAAAAGGCAATAAATTAAATTGATTAAAGGCACTGCCTACAACTTTCACTTAATCTTTAAATACTTACTATAAACCATATTTATATTAACCTTAATGTTATTATTTCTCACTTAAGAATGAAATATGAATAAAATAACTCTCCAATATCAATTTTGGAAAATATAAATAAATTTTATAAAATTTTACCTTAATTTATTAAACCACTAAATAGAACCTACTAATTAAAAAATTGTTTAAATTTCAACCGGAAACATTGGTAATTCTTTACATAAAATGTCTAACATATCCCCCTTTCACTTAACCTTATTCTCCGCCGAATCCACTCTAAATTTAATCTATACATTTGAAATCGTTCAATTTTTTGAATTTCTTCAATATTTTTAGCTAAGTCTTTAGTTAACTTTTCAATATCCATAAGATATTCTTCTATTCTATCCAAATCTATTAAATCTATTTCTTCCATCATCATACCATAATCGTTCTTACTAATTACTTCAATTATACCATATTTTTCAGAACTAGTCAAATATTTTTCAATTTTTCATAAAAATCACTTAATTTTTTCTTAAATGACTTAATATCATTAGCAAGATTTTCATCCACTTTTTCAACATACACAAAATGTGATTTGTTACTGTTGGTGCTGTTATTATCGCTGGCAATAATATTGTTTGCATTATTATCAATACCATTACTAGTAACTTGCTTTTTTTCCTGCGTTACAGTGAAAATTGTTTCCTGTTCCATTAGTTTTTTTAATCCTGCTATGGTATAACCCTTTTCGTATAAATATTCTCTTATAACGTTTAGTATTTTTATATCCTTATCATAAAAATATCTTCTCTTACCATTACCTCTAGTTGGCTTTATATATTCACCAAATTGAGTTTCCCAAAATCTAATAACATGCTCTGGGAGCCCAAGCTCTATAGCAGCTTCGCCTATTGATCTTTTTTTATCTATTATTAATACCATTCTTATTCCATTTTTCTTTTTTGTTCGATAAAAAATCTAACTATTACGCCTATCACCCCAATTAAAGGTACTGATAGTACTATTCCCCATGTGCCGAACAGTGAACCACAGGTAAATACTCCAAACAACATCCACATAGGGTGCACTTGCATTTTGTTGCCGATAACATTAGGGGTTACAAAGTTGCCCTCGAGAAATTGTCCTAAACAATAAAAAAATAGAACAATAAATAATTTTTTTACCTGAAGCCCAAATTGAAAATAGGTAACAATTAGTGCCATTATAGCTGTTCCAAACGAGCCTATATATGGTAACATTATAGCGACTCCAGAAATTATACCTACAACTAATGCGTAGTTTATGCCTAAAAACTTTAAAACTAGACAATAAAATACGCTGAATATCAAACAGACATAGGTTTGACCTATTATATAATGGTGTAAAACGTCATTTATTCTAGTTGCCAAATTATTAAAACTATCTCTATAATTTTCGGGCAGAAGATAATCATTAAAATATGAGAACATCTTATCCCAATCGCTCAAAAAATAAAATGCTACTATTGGACTTATACATATCATAAATATAACATTTACAACTTCAAAAGATGATAATAGTAAACTATTTGTCAGAGCCATTAGCCATTTTATTGCAGCATTTGCTACACTATTTATATAGTTTTGGACATCTTTTGCTTCTCTAACACCAAATTTTTCGAATATATTAACTATGGTTATGTATAGTTTATCCTTATCTATATTTTGTATATGTTTAATTGTCTCAGCGAATAAGCTAATCAACTGTGATAAAGTCTTTGGAAAAACAAGTAAAAATAATGCTACTATTGATATACTAAATAGTAATATTACAACTAACGAAAGAAATGATCTATTAATTTTTGTTTCATATTTTTTAACCAAATCTTTGAATAGAAAAGCTATTATAAAACCAACTACAAATGGTAGAAGTATGCCCTTTATCCTATAAATAAATAGAACAAATAGCAAAACCAAAGAAAGTTTTAGAAGCTTATTTTCAAGATAACTCATTAATCTCCCATATAATTTAATAAATATTGATCTTCGCTCATATCAAGGACGAAATTTTTTCTTCTAAACATTTCCATTAGTTCAGCTTCATCACAGGTATGTTGTATTCTTAACTTTGCGAATTTTGTTGTTACCTCTATTGTTTGGATGCCCTTTATAAAATCCAAATTTTTAAGCAAATTTTTCAAATATATAAAATTATCCAATTTCTTTATAGGCACTAGAACATCAATATATAAATTCTCTTTAATCTCGTTGTTATCTGTATTTGTTTTTTCTTTTGTAGTCAGATTTATCACAAAATCAAAGGTTTTTTCTGATGCTTTTGCTATAAGTTGTTCCACATCGTAATTATCTTTGTTTACATAATTTAAAACCCTATTGATTTTATTTTCGGCATTTATTTCCACCAGATTTATTTCAACTCTATCATATTTTTCATTATACTTTGCAATAGAAACCATAACCGTATTGGAATTGTATTTTTTTAGCAATGTACCAAATGATTCATAATCTCTATTGTTTATTTTATTCCATGACAGTAAGCCTGAATTCGATAGGGAATAGTTATCTATTATAAATATTTTATCTGACTTTTGTTCGAAAAATTTATCATAAGCTGTTGCGTACCAGATGTTTGAACTATCCAATAAATCTATCTCATCTTTACCATTATCAAACAATGGTATATACAAATAGGTTTCAGTTACTACTTTACCCGGTTTTATACCTAAATTGTTAAGATTGTACTCTAGGAAATTTTTATCAAATATTACGACTATATAGCTTGCGTAACTATCCTTTGTTATTATTTCATCATATATCCTAACGCTTGATACAATTTCAGATATTGTAGAGTCGGCAAGAAATTTCGTATAGGACTCATCAATTCCTAAATTTTTGAATACAATTTTTAATGCTCTTCTTAACCCATTTTTCAGAGCTTCTTCTTTGGCTTTAGTTGAATTTACTGACTTTGCTTGTATTTTTAAGTCGCTAACGGCGTATATTTGGCTATCATCTATATCTGCTGCAAATGATATAGCTCCTCTAACCAGTAATAATAAATTAACTAATAGTAATAGTCTAAAAAAATGTTTCATTCTATGATTAGTAATTGTATTCCTATTATACAGCAAATATGTTTAAAAACAAGATTTTTAATTTTTATTTAAAATCTTATTCAAAAATCCAAATGGAAATTTATACACAACTTTATAAGTCTTCTCATCCTTCCAATCGGTCATAGCAACATATTCCCAAAATTTCATTTTGTATTTATTCACTATCCGGTAAGAAAATAGATGGAATATTGATTTATATATGGTAGTTGGCTTTTTATCGGAAACAAAATGCATCATTTTAGGATGTTTTGCTGAATATCTAAGATCTGGTAAAAAATCCTTATTTTTCACTTTATATTTTTTCATTGTATAGTACGAAATTAAAAAACTCCATCTAAAGCTGATTTGTTTTATTTTATCATAATAAACTAAATTTATTGCATTTTGGTCTATATCATCCAACTTTGGATACTTTTTTATAAAGTCAAGTAATTTATCCTCTAATCCATCTGCCCTGATTTTCTTTAGATTCACGACCATAAAACCGGCATTATAATACATATCATGCTTTTGAAAATCAAAATCATTTTTGTAGTTAAATTCATTGAATGTCCTTTCGTAGTACTTTACATTTCTACTCCTATAGGATTTAAAATCCACACAGTTCCCACTATAGTACTCTTCTATATCCTCATTCCATATCTCCTCAAGACCATCAAGAAATGTAACATCACAATCGGTATAAATTATTTTATCTAAATTAGGTAATAGAGAAGCTAACTTAAGTCTATAACAGGTAGCAAGTTTTAGAGCTTCTGTTTCAGAAGTATCTACATCTATAAATTCTATAGCACAATCTTTTATGGTATCTTTAAGTTTTAGTATTCTTTCTTTATTTATATCTGATAGTTTATCTTGTAATATATAGAAATGATAGAATATATTATTATTTTTCTCATTAACCAATATAGATACTATTGTTTCAGCACAGTAAAAGGCATAGTTATCATCGCAAGCTAAGGCTACGTGTATTATAGTTTTTTCTTCTTTCATAAGATAATCTCATTATTTTTTATTCAAAAATCCAAATGGAAATTTATACACAACTTTATAAGTCTTTTCATTCTTCCAATCGGTCATAGCGACATATTCCCAAAATTTCATTTTGTATCTGTTGAGAATACTATAAGAATATAGGTGAAAAATTGATTTATAGATTATGTTTGGCTTTCTTCGCATCAGAAAATGTGCCATTTTAGCATTTTTTATCGATAATTTAAAATCATTATAAAACTCTTTATCTTTAAATCTTATTTTATGATCTTTAGCCCCAAGGTATGACACTAAAAAATTCCACTTTGAACTTATGGGTTTTATTTTATCGTAACACACCATATTTATTATATCTTGATCTAGAAGTGGAATATCCGGATATTTTTGAAAATTTTTAAAAAATTTTTCTTCAATTTTATCTTTTCTCATAAGATCTAAATTCATAACCAGAAAACCAGCATTATAATACAATTCCATTAACTCATAGTTAAAATCATTTTTATCAATATGATAGTCAATACTAAAATGATGTATATTTTCTTCTAAACCATTACACCATTCTGGCACAGCTCCCATATAATATTTGCTTATGTCATCATCCCATATCTCCTTAAGACCATCTAGAAATGTAACATCACAATCGGTATAGATTATTTTATCTATATGGTAGTTGGTTTTTTATTTGCTAAAAAATGCATCATTTTAGGATGTTTTGCTGAGTATTTTAGTTCCTTCAGTAATTGTTTATCAGTTATTTTTATCTTATTGGATTTAATTGCATAATAAGATACCAAAAAACTCCACTTAAAACTTATAGGTTTTATTTTAGAATTTATGGTCAAATTCATTATATCCTGGTCGTAGAGTGGTAGGTTTGGATATCTTTTTGAAAAATTTAATGTTAGCTGTTCTATACCATCTTCTCTGATTTTTTTTAAATTCATAATCATGAAACCGGCATTAAACAAAAAATTGTATGAATTAATATCCACATCATTTTCAGATACTCTGCATTCCTTAAAAAAATGTTCTCTTATTCTTTCCCGGTCATAACCCCAATCCACACAATTCCCACTGTAGTAGTCTTCTATATTCTCATTCCATATCTCCTCAAGACTATCAAGAAATGTAACATCACAATCGGTATAGATTATTTTATCTAAATTAGGTAGTAATGAAGCTAACTTAAGTCTATAACAGGTAGCAAGTTTTAGAGCTTCTGTTTCAGAAGTATCTATATCTATAAATTCTATAATACAATCTTTTATGGTATCTTTAAGTTTTAGTATTCTTTCTTTGTTTATATCTAATAGTTTATCTTGTAGTATATAGAAATGATAGAATATATTATTATTTTTCTCATTAACTAATATAGATACTATTGTTTCAGCACAGTAGAAAGCATAGTTATCATCGCAAGCTAGAGCTACATGTATTGTGGTTTTGTTATCTAAATCATTAACGTCATCTACCATAAAAATCCAAGATTTTTTATAATAATTGAAAATTTATATGTTATATTATAACCTACATTAAAGATAAAAGCAATAACAAGATTAGAATTTTGAAGAAAAAACAATATTAGTTACTGGTGGTGCAGGATACATAGGCTCACATGCAGTTAAAGAATTTGTGGAAAACGGCTATGAGTGTATAGTTCTAGACAATTTATATAACGGGCATAGGGAAGCGGTCGTTAGTGATAAATTTGAACTGGTAGATTTACTGGATAAAAAAGCCTTAGATTCTGTTTTTGATAGTTATAATATTGATATTGTTGTACATTTTGCTGCAATGGTTAGAGTTGATGAAAGTGTAACAAATCCAGAAAAATACTATGAAAATAACGTTGTCGGAACACTGAACCTTTTGGAATCAATGAAAAAACACAGCGTAAAAAATATAATATTTTCTTCAACCTGTGCTACCTATGGGGAGCCACAATATCTACCTTTGGATGAAAAACATCCCCAAAATCCTATAAATCCATATGGTATGACAAAATTAATTTGTGAAAAGATGATTATGGATTATCACAAGGCTTATGGTATGAATTATATTATTTTTAGGTACTTTAATGCAGCTGGAGCTTCTCATGATGGCACATTAGGATGTTCGGCAAACGTTATAACGCACATAATACCGGTGGTTTTAAAGCATCTAAAAGGTGAAACCAATGAGCTTAAGATTTTTGGTAATGATTATAGTACTCCAGATGGTACCTGTGTGAGAGATTATATTCATGTGGAAGATCTTGCTACAGCACATAGACTTGCGGTAGAAAAGATTGATAACTTTAGTGGGGCTATAAATCTTGGTACTGGTAAAGGCTATTCGGTTAATGAAATAGTTAGAGCCGCGGAATTGGTAACAGGTAAAAAATGTAAGGTTTTGTATACAACAAGAAGAGAAGGTGATGCAGCTGAATTGTTTGCTGATAATAAAACGGCAAAACAAGTTTTGTCTTGGGAGCCAAAATATACCAACTTAGAAGATATAATAGAAAGTGTGTGGAGGTGGGAGAATGATAGGAGGTATTAAATATAGCCAAATTACATCAATAGATTTATCTACTATCACTACTTATAATAATGACATATTGTAGGCGAAATTATAAATATATAAACATACATACAGATAATCAACTAAATAAAATATGAATATTGTATGTAACACAATTACGGAAAATTGACTATATTAACTCTTATATGTGGTTTTTTCCGCTATTTTTTGTGACTCTAATCTGGCATTTTGTACTTGTTTACTATTTAAGGCTTTTAATCTGGCCTTTACATATTCCCTACCTGCTATATCTTCTCTTCTAAGAGACTCTTTTCTGGAGCTTTCACTAAATAAAATATTTGAAGCTTTTTTTATTACATCTATTCTTGTTTCTTGTTGTGTTCCAGCATAATTCGAAAAAATTTCACTTTGTTTCTTAATGAAATCTCTATTAACTTTCATATCATTTATCAATTCTTTTTCTGGTATGGACAAAGCTATAGCCTCTATATCAATACAACTAACAGGTCTATAGTTTGTATCTATAGCAAAAGTGGTATTACCTATTTTGAGTGGAACATAGTCTTTTTCTACTTGTTGTCTTTCTTGCAATATTCTAATCTCCGGTTGTTGTCCTTCAGGTGTTAAATCTTTTGATACTTGAGCTGCTGCTCTAAGTAATATTTCCGGATTAAGAATTTTATAAGGTTTTCTATCCGAACCGGTATAAGTTTTTACTATTTCACTTTCTCTACTAGTTTTTTTAAATTCTTGAACTTGATTTAATATGTTAGCACTCCATATACCACAAGCTTTACTATCATTTTGGTAATCTAGTCCAAAAGGACTAAGAGATTGGATTCCTGGAAATTTACCAACTATTTCGCCTTTGACTTTAAAAGATTGATCTTGATTTAAATCTTGATGTAAATTTCCGGCAGAGTCAAATAAATATCTTTGCTTATTAACACTAATAATTGGGAGAGAACTATAGTGACCATTATAGTTTAGCAGTATATCGTTATTGTTGTCAGTGTTTGTTATTACCTTATCAAACTTAGATGGTATTATAATTCTATTACCTATATGAATAGCGGAATAACTTTTGATAAAAGAGTCTGTTAAACCAATACCAGTAAAACCTGGTTTAACAAATCCTCCTTCATTTATGAAATTCAAGGCCTCTTTAACTGTATTTTTTTTATTTTCTTCTTTTATTTCAGATACAAGACTTTCATCAAACATTTCTCCATTAGCTATCTGTCCAAAAATTTTAAAAGCATTTTCACTCATATCTACGGTTCTGAGATCACTAATATTGCTTTCTGAACAAAATATTATAGCCTTACCCTCTTTGCTTCCGTTTTTATGTCTTGCTAATAATAACGTCTCACCATTATTATACAGTGAAATAGCATAATTATACATCTATCTATAGTCCTTTATCTTTTACAAAATTTTCCATGTCATAGCCATAATTATGAGCAAGTTCATTCTGAAATTCAAATAATCCTATTTTTCCTAAAATACCAATTCTCCCAGAAGACTTAATTTTAAAGTGTAAAATACCATCTGCTGTTTTCCAAATAGAATTACCCATTTTATCAGCAAAAGCACTTATCGCTCTTTCTTCTGGAGGAATTATTTTATCTTTATCCATATTTACTAAATATATTACTCCGCTATCGTTAGAAACGATCCTTTCCTCCACCACTTCATTCTTCTTCTCAAAACTAGGTGGAATTTTTACAAAATTACTACTCATATTTTTTCCTAAAAGTTATTAGCTGAATTTAGTATAGTATATTTTTATGTTGAAGTCAAACTAATTTGTTATATACTCTTCTCTATATCTAAAACAATTCTTGATATTTCCACATCATTCTCAATAGCATCCAATATCTTTTTATAGGCATGAATAACCGTTGCATGATTTTTATTAGAGAATTTTTTTGCAATGTCTGGGTAGCTCTTATTTGTCAACTTTTTACTTAAAAACATAGCAATATGTCTAGGCAAAACCAAATTTTTTAATCTCTTATCAGATTTTAGATCAGCTAAAGATATATCAAAAAACTTTGCTGTAACTTCCTGTATAGCGTCTATTGTAAACACTTTTTTACCAAGATTTTCCGAAAGAATATTTTCAATTTCTTCCTTTGTTAAAGCTAAATTTTGTACATTTTTAGCTACGTATAACCTCTTCAGACAACCTTCAATTTCTCTACAGCTGGAAATTAAGTTATTTGCTAAAAATTCTTGCAAAGAAATATCCAAATCCAATCTAAAATCCATAGATTTTTTTCCAATTAAATCTAATCTAAGTTGATAATCAGGTTCTTTAATATCTACTATAAGACCACCATTCATCCTTGATTTTAACTTTTCATCCAAATTTTCCAAATTTTTTGGAGCTCTGTCACATGCTAATACTACATTTTTTTTCTCATTAACTAGAGTATCAAAAGTATAGAAAAACTCCTGCTGAGTCTTATCTTTACCGGTTATAAATTGTATATCATCAACAATTAGTGTATCAACATTCCTAAATCTGTTTTTAAAATCATTTATATCTTGATTTTGTAAAGCTTTAACAAATAAAAACATGAACTTTTCCGCAGATAAATATATTATATTTTTATTTGGAAAATTTTTCTTCATATTCCAAGCTATTGCTTGACATAAATGTGTTTTTCCTAACCCTACATTTCCATATATAAACAGCGGGTTTATATCGGAATCATATATTTTATTTTCGGAAAAATTTTTTGCTACCTGGAAGGCTAATTTATTAGAAGTTCCTACTATAAAATTTTCAAAAGTTAGCTTTTTATTTAATTCTGTACCGATGTTATATAAATTCTCGTGTTCCGATATACTAACTACATTTGATTTAGTAACAGTTTCTACTTTTTGAGGAGCGCTTTCATCTATGATGAATTCAAAAGAAACTAATTTTGGATAAAATTCCAATAAAATTTGTTTAATACCTCTTTTTAGGCAATGTAATTCGCCATTTATTTTCTTAAATTTACCATCAAAATACTCTCTTTTTACCCAATCTCTTATAAAATTATTGGGAACTGACATTACTATTTCAAAATCATTTTGAGAAACCAAATTTATGTTGGATAGCCAAACCTTGTACTCATTGTCTCCAAATTCTTTCTGGAACACGGCACAAACCTTATTCCAGGCTGAATTTTCTGATGTTTGTATTGTATTATTAATAATGTTTTTCATTAACAACTACAAGGTTAATTTTTTTTCAATCTATTTCTTATGATAACCAAAAGTTAGAAAATAGTAAAGTACATTTTTTTTTATTTTTTTTATTTTTTCTATTGACAATCAATTAACTTGATTATTGGGCAAACTAATATTTTTACCGAAAAATCAATGTAAAATTGATGCCATCTCTTATTTTTATAAGTTTATTTTGTTAGATGGTAATAAATATTTGTTTATGTTCTACATTTAGAAAAATAATTTTTGTTTCTTTATGTAGGATTATATTTTATTCTAATAATATCTTGTATCCTCTGGATAAGGGTAAAAATAAATTTGTATTATTATATATGATAATTATTGCGCAATATAAGATATATCTAGACACCCACATACTTCACTTAGGCCATTTATTGACAAAAACCCAACAATTGCTACAATTCCCATGTTTAAAAACGAATTTAATGCAAGAAATTTTACAAAACTTGAATAGGGAGCAACTAGAAGCTGTTCTATATAATGATGGACCGCTACTTTTATTAGCTGGTGCTGGTACCGGTAAAACGCGTGTTTTAACATCAAAAATAGCTTATCTAATAAAAAATCAAATGGCTATGCCATCGGAAATATTAGCGGTAACATTTACAAATAAAGCCTCCAATGAGATGAAGGACAGAGTTGCTAGAATGACTAATTTAGATGTCGGTACCATGTGGATTAGTACATTCCACTCTATAGCTGCAAGGGTTCTTAGAATACATGGAGAGCTTATAGGTCTTGAAAAGGATTTTGTCATAATAGATCAGGATGAGCAGATAACACTTGTAAAACAAATTATGAAAGAATTTAATATTGATACGAAGGAATACAGCCCTAAACTGTATCTGGAGTCAATATCTAAAGCAAAAGATAGCACAAAAAGAGCAAAACAGGATTTATATTTATATCTATTTGATGAGGTATTTATAAGCTACCAAAATAAGATGAAGCATATGAAAATGTGCGATTTTTCCGACTTATTACTATTAAATTTAAAGTTGTTTAAGGAGCGCCTGGATATAAAAGAATACTATAATAGGAAATTTAAATATATTTTGGTGGATGAATATCAGGATACGAATTCAATTCAACATGAGTGGTTAAAACTCATAAGTGGCGTGGAACGTAATGATTTAGTAAAAATAACCTGTGTTGGTGATGATGATCAGTCAATATATGGCTGGAGAGGCGCTGAATTGAAGAATATTCTGACCTTTAAAAGTGACTATAAAAAGGCTAAAATACTGAAGTTGGAGAGAAACTACAGATCAAGCAAAAATATTTTAGAAGTGGCATCAAATTTAATAGCGAATAATAAAGATCGTCATAGTAAAAAACTCTACAGTAATAATGATGAAAATAACGAAAAAGTTAAGGTTGTAGTAGCTAATGATTCAAAACAGGAAGCGGTTTTTGTTGCAAACGAGATAGATAATCTGAAGCAAAATTTGTCAGGAGTTAGTTATAAAGATGTAGGAATTTTAGTTAGAGCTGGTTATCAGACAAGAGTTTTTGAGGATGTCTTTCTTAAATATGCTGTACCCTATAGAGTTATTGGTGGATTAAAATTTTATGACCGAAAAGAGATTAAAGATTGTATCGCCTATCTGAAATTTATAGCTAATAGATCCGATTCTTTGTCATTTGAACGTATAATAAATACTCCACGGCGTGGTGTAGGAGCTGTAACAATTTCAAAAATAAGTAATTTTGCTAGTAAAAATAATTTAGACTATATAACGGCAATAGAAAATTTGTGTACTAATCAACTAATAAAAGGAAAGACTAAGGAAGAGTTGCTAATATTTGTAAAAAATGTTAAGGAATGGATAATAGAAGCTAAAACGGCATCACTTAAAAATATTATGCAGATAATTTTGGTAGATACCGGCTATAGAGAATTTATTACAAAAGATAAAGATTTAGAATCTAAAACAAAATTGGAAAATATAGAGGAACTACTTAATACATTAAGTGATTTTTCCGGTATGGATGAATTTTTGGAATATATAGCCTTAGTTAGTGATAATAGTGATGTAGCTGAATTTGATTCTGTTAGTATAATGACAATACATTCAGCAAAAGGACTGGAATTTGATACAGTTTTTTTGCCAAATTGGCAAGAGGGTGTATTTCCGAGTCCAAAATCTTTAGATGAAAAAAGTGCTATAGAGGAGGAAAGACGTTTAGCTTATGTAGCTTTGACTAGAGCAAAAAATAGGTTATATATAAGTTGCTCTAAATATAAGTATGAATATGGTGAAATATCTGCAGTTAATCCTTCCAGATTTGTTGGTGAATTACCGGAAAAGAATGTGGAGGTTTTAGATATCAGTTCTGATAACTATTACTATGATAATTATTATAAAAATAAGAATAACTATAAAAATAGTTATATTTTAACAAAAGGTGACATCGCTAGAAAAATGAGTCCATCTTCAGGTTTTGTTAAGAAATGTTTACATAAGAAGTTTGGTATTGGCTATATAAAGAAAGAAGATGGTGATAAGCTAACTATTGTTTTTGAAAAAGCTGGTGAAAAGGTGATAATGAAGAGTTTTGTTGATATTTTATAAAAGGTATAAGGTAACTATTTTGTACCAAGGTAGAGTGCTGAGATAACTAATTCTTTTGATTAAATGTTTATTTGATATTATGTTAAATTAACCCCAACCTCGCTTTTCATCCCAACTTCATCCTTATTTTTAGCTGAT
>CAPZCD010000031.1 GCA_948744995.1 uncultured Rickettsiales bacterium
TAAAGATTGGTTTAGAGTGAAGAGTTTAAAAGTCAAGAAATAGAGAGATGTCCCATATCCTAAATTTTTTATTGTAATTTATATAAATTAACTTACACTATCGCACCGATGTAATATTAATTTTTAGCTAGATTATGAATAATTTATTCAAAACTTATTTTACTATTGTGGGTTTTATTATTCCAAAATTAGTTTTTTCAAAGAATAATATAATTTATGGTAGATATGAAAATCAAATTAACTTAAATTTTGCTACTAGTTTAAGAAAAGATAAAATAAATAATAAAGATTTAGAAAAACTTTATATGTTTATGTTTCAATATTCCCAACCTGATGAATTTTTTAGATTACAAGCAAGAAAAAATTTTGAAATACTTGGTATTTTAGTTTTAATAATGACATGTCAGAAAATAACCAATTTGCTATTGGTTTATCTAAAGATGTTATAATACCATTATTTTCAAATCTTTACTTCGGCGCTGGACTCGGTATATATATTAAGAACAAGATAAATAGCAGAATCAGTTCCAAATTTACATTCGGACAAAAATATTTTTTAGGATTTAATTTAAACGAACATATTAGTTTGGAAATATTTGAAAAACACATATCTAATGGTAGCATAACTGATAATAATAACGGTTATGACTTCTTAGGAATAGCAGCATCCTATATTTTTTAAGAATTTGTAAATGGCTAACAGTTAATCACTTATTATAAGTAGGCTTTATTGTTTAAACAATTCAGAATGAGAACCAATTCTAACCAACTTTAATTCTATTTCTGTTTTTGTATATATTAAGACTAAATCAGGTAGTATATGACAATCATAATAACCCTGATATTTACCTTTTAGTTGGTGATTTTTATATTTTTCTTCAAGTTTAATATTATTAAGTAGCCTTAATATAAGTTCATCAATTAATTTTTTCACTTTTGTGTTATTTTTATATTTTTTGACATCTTTTTTAAAATGTGCTTCTAGAAGGAGTTTTAGCATATACAAATTATTCTCTTATAACCACATATCATTAATGCTACTTATTTCTTCATATTCTCCATTGAATATAGCCTTTCTTGTTTCTTTGTTTGGTTCATAATTATCGTTGTTTTCTTTTTCCAACTTTAAACTAAATGGTATTCCATTTTCCGACTTAACCTTCTTTAAAAACATCCTAATAGCATCAGCAGTATTGATACCTAACTTATCAAAAATAAGTTCTACATCGTTTTTCAATTGATTATCTATTCTTACATTAATTTGTGTAGTGGACATAATAAATTATATTAATTGCTATTAAATGATATAATAATGTATTTTTTGCTAATGTCAATTATCTAAATTATATGGAATTAAAAAATTACCTTCTCATAACCATCCCATAACTTCCCCTTTTTCGTCCAGTTAGCTTAAAGAAGTTCAAATTATTTTTACTCCAAATCCAGCATTAATCAGACCCAGCAACCACCTTACAATTTACATACCTAACCCTAAAATTACCAAAATCATCTTTATAGTATATCTTACCAAAAATATATTTTATACCATCACTGATACTCATATTTCCATACATATCTGCCCTATGAATAATCCTATCCAACACCAACTTTGCATCTTTTTCAAAAAAAAGCATAAGAAATGACGGCTCTAATATTGCATTTTTGTCAATCCCAACAAAATTATATGAATTTTTCTCAATATTATCCATTCCACAGAAATTAAGATCACTATAAAGATGCACATGCTCAGTTAAATCGCCAAAATTTTCAGTATTTCTATCAATAAACGGCTCAATTTTTGAATTCACCTTATGATAAATATCAATTATTTCCAGTACATTATCCGACAATTTAAAAAATAGATTCTTACTAATTAAAAAATCATTTATGCTAAAAAGATAATCACCAACGGGTTGCTCGCTGAAAGTTTCATTGTAGTAACGCAAAACATAATTACTATTCTCATACAAAAAATATATATCATTATCAGAATTTACATAGAAATTATTGATTATTTTAGTAGAATATTCATCATCTAATTGTATTACAACACTACTCTTAGAACCATCAAACGAATATAAAGTTCTTATATTTGCATCAAAATAATAGTATTTATCATTAAATTTACCTATTTTAGGTATAACCACAAGCCCGTTATTATCTTCCGATAGATCCAGGATAGATGTGTAAACATTGTTACTAAAAATACCAATGCTATCATTTGGATTCATCTTAGAAACCAGAATATAACCTCCATTCATAAATTCAAAATCACTAATACCTACAAGATTTTGATTTTTAACCAATAGTTTTAGCTTCTTGTCCTTAAAATCAAAATACTCTATGGAGCCGTTACAGGAATCAGTAACATATAACTTATCATCAAGATATTTTATATTACTTGGAGAGCAAAAATTTTTACAGTCTATTATTTGTTTTATTTCACCGTCTGGTTTAATTATCAAGATATTTTTTGTATTTGTATCCAGTATTGCAAACATTTGCATACTTTTTCCATTAAAATTTTCTAGAGAAATTATTTTAGTCATATTTTTATATATAAACCCATCCTTATTTACTTTCTTTTCTCCATTACCATTATTTACATTTTTTTTGTTAAAATGAACTTTTTTTTGAGTAGCTTCTTCTACTTTTCCTATAATATCATCTATTCCGATATTACCATCCAATAGGCATCTTTTATTATACATTTTATCTAAAATAATAATTTTATTTAAATTATCCTTTAAAAATTTATCACCATCTAAAATATCTTTGCTAACGTAAATAGTTGGCTCATTTATATTGTATTTGTAGATAATTTCATCCGCATCATCACCTATCAGTTTAGATAGATCCAGATTAGATTTTTCATCATCTTCTTCAATAATTATGTTATAAACTCCAACATTTTTAAATTTAGCTAACAAATATCTTGATATGTTTAAATTATTGCTGAAAGATGGGCTATTTAAACTAAAAATATTTACTACAACTACATCATTTTCATTAGTGTTTCTTATTGTTTCAAAGTTGAATTTTTTAGTATTTTTATCACTGGCTAAGTTATTCAGTATTTTATAAAAATTACTCTCATAGTTCGTTATCCTATATTCTCTCACTTTTATAAGAATAGCTATAAACGAAATAATCAGTATGGCAACGGTTAAAAGTCTATTTAACTTTTTTAAAAACATATCAGTTACTCCCCGAGAATTTTTATCTCTAATTCCAAGTCTATATTAAAAAGTTCCTTTGCCTTTTTTTGAGTATTTTTTATAACCTCTTCTATTTTTTTGGAGCTGCTATTGTTAAAATTTACCAAAAAATTAGCATGTTTTTCAGAAAATTTAACACCACCAAAATCTATACCTTGAAAGCCCATATCTTGTATAACTTTCCATGCTGGAATACCATCCAAATTTTTAAATGTAGAGCCGCAAGTTTTTTCAGCTATTGGTTGGCTGGAAGTTTTTTTTTCCAACATTGCTTTGAACCTATTATCAATAGTATCCGCATCTAGTTTATTTGACGTGTCAAAAGTTACATTTAGTAGTATCAAATCTTTTGGGATTGAACTAGATCTATAACTAAACCCACAATTATCCCTATCTAATCTAATTAGATTACCGCTAAAATCTATAGCTTCTATGAATTTTATGATATCTTTTATTTCAGTTCCATAACAACCGGCGTTCATTATACATGCTCCACCAATAGTACCGGGTATACATCCTAAAAATTCAAAGCCACCAATCCCATGTTTTTTAGTAAAATTAAATAACGCCGAATTTAAGAGACCACAACCAACTTTTATACTATCCTCAAAAAATTCAATGTTACTAATATTTTTTGTGACTATGGTTACCCCACTTGTAATACCATCTCTGATTAAAGTATTGTAACCACAGCCAATAACGTTTATTTTATCAAACCTGTTTAGTTTTAAAAAACTTATTAAATCAGCCGAACTATTTGGTATAAATAAATACTCAGCTCTACCACCCGTCTTAAATCCACTATAACGGCTTAAATCTTCATTCTCTAAAAAAATACCAAATTTGCTGTAATTCATTAAAATTGTACCAGTATACCTGTAAATACTCCCAAAGCATTACCATGTTTATTAGCTATACTATTGCCGGAAAATTTATATCTGATACCTTCCACATACCATGATAAATTTCTACTTACGTTATATTTGATCGCATAGGAGTCAGACCAAAGCTTTCGATCATCATCATTTTTACTATCAAAAAATGTAGCACTTATACAGAAAGAACCCATTTCGTAAGAGACACTATAGGTGAAATATCGACCTTTACTTTTAGTAATATTCAAACCGGCTAAATTTGTATCCGTAATATTTCTAGAGTTCATTCCATAAGAGCCGGCTATCGATAAGCCAAAGTAGCTTAAGCTCAAACTAACTTCGCCTGATTTAAACTTACCACCTATAGCTTCTTTAGTTCCACTGGAAACATTCATAGGATTGGCAAAATTTTCTTCATATATAAAGGCAGCAGCAACACCAAAATCGCCAAAAGTATTTATATAGTTGATACCACCACTAACGAAAGTTCCCAGATTTGCTTTGTTATTAGGTCCTAATCCGGTAACATCACGTTTGTTAATTATCACATTAGGCTTTAAGCTAAGTCCCATTTGAAAACCAAAAAATTCTGGGGTTGTGTAGTTTATCTTATTGCTAAATTTACCACCCCATTTGTGTTTGAGTTTTTGATCATAATAACCAAAATTTTGATTCATAAGCGTTCCCGGAGCCATTAAAAAATCAATTAATTCAATGGAACTATTGTATTTTGGAGCATCTCCACCAATTCCACCAGCTCCAACCGATAATGTATCAGCACCAACCCTCATTTTTTCCGTAACGTCATTCAACCCACCAAATTCCAGCTTTCCTAAAGAACCTTCAAGAAATATTTCTGCACCAAGTCCATCGCCAAATTGGTTACTGATAGCATTAACAAATCTAACTCCATATCTAAAAGATTCATCGTAATTGCTACTAATCACAACACTCATAAGACCATAAAATCCACGATCAGCAATTGATGTTGTCTTATCATTAACTTTTTCTTGATTATAGATTAAACTAAAGTCTCCAAATCCTTTAACCTCAACAGAATAGTCATTGGTAAAATCTGAATTTTTAAAATAGGAATGATTACTTTCCACTGCAGATAAATTCTTGCCCATAATGCAAAGAATAACGGGTAAAACACTTTTTTTCATATAAAGATAATTTTTTATGAAAAAATGATATTTTATAACACCTTGAAAATCAAGTTATTTTTACTATATATGAAAAAACAACTATTAAAATAGTTAAAAATATAAAGTATTATATTAAAGTATAAATTTTTTGTAAATTATTCCTTGATTTTATTACTAATATAATATATTATATAGGTTGTGAGTTATTATTAAAAGTATGGAGGCGGAATGGCAAACGAAAAGGATGATAAATCTATCGAAAAACAAATCGGTCTTAAACTAAAAGTAAGAAGAAGTAGTATGGGAATGACACAGGACCAATTAGGAAGAAAGATTGGAGTAACTTTTCAACAGATTCAAAAATATGAAAAAGGCACAAATAAAATAAGTATATCAAATTTATACAAGATAGCTGATATTCTTAAAACCGATGTTAGCTATTTTTTAAATGAGGATGGCGTTACCTCGGCACTTAATGATTGTGAGTGCGGAACTAAATACAACGAAAACTCCAACGCTGATAATATAGAAAATTCTCTATATAAAAAGGAGGTTATAGCTTTAGTCAAGTACTTTACCAGGATTAAAAATAAAAAAGTCAGATCTAATATTATAACTTTAATTAAATCTTTTTCGGAAGATAGTAAGGAGTAAAATAATTTAACTAAGCAGGCTATTTTAAAAAGGATATTCTGCGTAGTATTATTCGTATTTGTATCTAGGTCTTTTACTTAATTTAAAGCGTAAAAAACCTCCAGTTTTGGAGGTTTTTTATTTTTTTATTCCAAAATACCCTGTATGTTTACATCAGTAGGTTGCTTATAACAATATTCTATTGTTTTTTATATAATTTATCAACTATTGGTGAGTAAATCCATTTTTTATATAGAAAATAACTTAATCTTACGCCCTATTACTCGAAAAGAAAACATCCTTATTTTTATGCACATACATATTTTTCAACGCTTCTCTAGCTTCACCCAAATAATCACGCGGATCAAACTTACCAGGATTATTCGACAAAAATTCCCTCACTTTTGCTGTCATCCACAATCTACCATCTGAATCCACATTTATTTTACAAACAGCCAATTTCGCCGCCATACTTAACTGATTTTCCGGAACTCCAAAAGCCTTATCTATTTTTCCGCCATATTTATTTATAATTGCCACTGCTTCTTGTGGTACCGAAGAAGCTCCATGCAGAACTATTGGGAAATTCGGCAATTTTTTAGAAATTTCTTCCAGTATATCAAATCTTAATGGTGGTATATCACCTTCACTGTTTACCTTGAATTTATAAGCTCCATGTGATGTTCCAATGGAAATAGCCAAAGAATCCACTTCCGTCTTTTTAACAAAATCTTCCACCTCTTCCGGCTTCGTATAGTGCGACAATTCAGAAGAAACTTCATCCTCTATTCCTGCTAAAACACCAAGCTCTCCCTCAACCGTTACATCATATTTATGCGCAAAATCCACAACTTTTTTAGTTAATTCAACATTTTCTTTATAAGGTAAATGTGAACCATCTATCATAACTGAAGAAAAACCAGATTCTATGCAACTTTTACATATATCAAAATCAGCCCCATGATCTAAATGCAAAGTTATGGGAATTTCCTTAAGTTTTAGCTCCTTGGCCTTTTTTTTCATCATATTTATAGCGCCTTTAGCCATCTCCATCAACATATCGCTGTCAGCATACTTTCTAGCTCCTGCTGAGACCTGTAAAATTACTGGCGACTGCGTTTCCAAACAAGCTGACACTATCGCCTGCAGCTGTTCCATATTATTAAAGTTGTATGCTGGGACAGCATAGCCATTTTTATAGGCATCCAGTAACATTTTTTTTGTATTTACAAAACCAAAGTCCCTATATTTTTTCATGAGAAACTCCTAAAATTTAAAAAATAACAAAATTAACCCAAAAATTATTCTGTAGTAACCAAAAATACTAAAATTACTACGTTTTAAAAAAGCAATTAGTTTTTTAACAAAAAAAATTGCAAAAACAATATTTATTATAAAATATATCAGAATTATAGCATAGTTATCAATAATACTAAGACTTCTAAATATGTCAAAAACTGAGCCGGCAAAACTAACTGGTAAAGATAGAAAAAATGAAAATTTAATTGATGTAGCTTTAGCTAAACCGCAACAAATAGCTCCCACTATAGTTAAAGCCGATCTTGAAATACCCGGTAGAAGAGCTATAGCTTGGTACAAACCAATCTTATACATAGTCCATTTTGGTATATCATACAAATCATAGTCAGTTAATCTATTTACTCTATTTTTCAAGAATCTATCAATATATACTAGAGCCATACCACCAACAATTAAAAAAATTGCTATAGTTCTACCAGAAAAAAAATATCTTCTAATAATTCCATTAAACAGTAAACCAAAAATAATAGTTGGAAGCGTTGCTATTACTATATTGTAACAAAATATTCTGGTATTACTATCTACAAAAAATTTTCTTAAAATATCAAAAATTCTTTCCCAAAAATAATAGACTAAGGCTATAAAAATAGCCATTTGTGATACCGCAAGTATCAATTTGGTATCGGTATTAATTTTTATAAATCTGCTAAACAGTATCCCGTGTGCTGTTGAGGATATTGGTAAAAATTCAATTACAGTATTCAGAAATAACAATATTATTGTTTTTACAAAATCTATCGTAAAGTCTATCTGCATAAATCCTTCATTCTTTTGTAAGCTCTGGCAAAACCCTTTAATGAATAGGTGTCAATAGTATAACTACCATCCACACTTTCACTTCTAACTATTATTATATCAGAATCAGAATTTACTAACTTAGTTATCATTATTCTATCTTCTTCCTCTGTTTTGTTCCAAGCTCTACTGTCTTTTGTTACCATTCTAGTTTGTTCGTTTCCTAAATTCAGGTAGATAAAACTATTTTTTTTATAAATAAAATCAGCAAAAATACTTATCTGTTCGATTTCTCTTGTGTTAAAACGAGCTATCATAATATATGGTTTTCTATCACCTTTATAATTCCCTTTAGTTTCTTTTGCAAAGCTTGCTATATAACATTTTTTTTCGCTCCCTATCTCATCAACATAATATACAATCCAGTCATAATATCTGCCATCTACAATAACGTTCTGTTTTTCAACAGCAGAATTGGCAGCAGGAGTAGCAGGAGAAACAACGGGAGTAGCAAAAACATCTGAAACACCGAATAAAAGTAAAAAGAATAAAGAAAATCTAGACATTGGCAACTTGTTTTTTAAAAACTTTTCACTATAATACAGTCTATAGTGTTTTTTTATTTTTTCAAATTTCTTAAGGTAAATTAAAAATGGCAGCAAAGACAGCAAAGAAAAAGAGACCAGCTATTTTATTCAAATTAGTTAGCACAGCTGGAACCGGTTACTACTATACCGCAAGGAGAAATCCTAAAAAAAAGCAAGATAAAATGGAATTTTCAAAATATGACCCGGTTGTAAAGAAGCATGTTCTTTTTAAGGAAGCCAAATTAAGCTAGATGAACAGATTTTTTCTATATCTGTTTGTGATATTTTTTCTACAATCCTGTTCCAGTGTTGTTTACAGGCATGTAACCAATAGGTTAGGTGTTGGCATGGTAAAAAATGAAGTAATTGAAGCTATTGGCTCCAAACCAGTAGAAAAGAGGTATTTTGGAGATAGTGAACTGATGGTCTACTATATACATTCTTCTATTTTTGATCTCATTTTTTCTAAAAACTTCCCTTATTTTGGCTTTTATCCGTTTAACTTGACTGGTGAGGAATTTTGGGTTGTATTAAAAAATGATAAGGTGGAGTCGTTTGGTTATGCTAGAAATTATGGCTATTCGTTTGGTAGTTTGGGAAATTAGAAAGATAGTAGTGAAAAAGATTGTATGTATACAATAAGCTTGATTATAATCAGTATGATCCAGACTCTGTTGTATTTCCTTACTGAACATTCAACAATAATATATATCCCTACTTCTTCCCTAAAAAATCATATATTTAATTTAAAAGTTATGGATTTCTTCAAGCCTTAAATATGATAACCCACCACCTTCTCTAATATAGAAACCAGGTCTTACCTCATTTGCTGGCAATTCATACACTGCAGCAACATCACCGCTTGCATAATTATTACACCAAAATCTAACATATTCAGCATTACAATCAGTAAAACTTCCTTCTGCAATATATGTAGCACGTCCATCTGCCAAAGGAATATCTTCGCTTTCTATTTTTTTATCACTAGTAAAATAAATTTTCGCCCTAGCACCATATATACCTGTTACTTTAAATTTTTTTCCATCTTTTGATCTAGTAAGGAATTTAGGTAAACTTATACTCTTATCGCCTACGTCAAATTCAATCTCACCTTCACTTTCATCATCGCTTGAACTAGAGCTTGAACTAGAGCTTGAACTAGAGCTTGAACTAGAGCTTGAACTTGCGAACAAATTTGAAGAAAATAAAATAACAAGACTAAATAAAGATAATAATTTAAAAACTTTTTTCATAATGTAAAACCCTTTAATTAAAATTAATAAACACTCTTTAGAGTATACAATATTATATGAACAAAGTCAACACAATCCTTGGTCAATTCCAACTTTTACCCCATAAAACAGAATCACTGTTTATAGTTATTCCATCACTTCACAAAAACAAAATCGCACCAAATAAACCTCAATACAACCAGTCCTCAACCCTACTCAAATGCGTAAAATCACTATAAGTAGGATTTTTATTAGTTGCCACATAACCATTATTTTCATTAGCAAAATAATCAATCAAATTGCCAACCAGACTACAAATATTATCCATCAAATCATGATTTTTCTCGGTATCTATAGCGGTTACTGCTCTACCATTTGATTTAATGGACCAATATTCCAAAAAACTAACATTAAAGCCATTCTTTCGCATAATCAAATACTCTATTGGTAACTGCAATCTAACTCCATTAATAACATCATTTGCAGATGGTACAGAGCCGGTCTTATAATCAATTATTTTTAAACTTCCGTCCTTTCTATTTTCAATCCTATCAATTCTAGCCGATATTGTAAAATCTTTTTTAGGTATTTTATAAGAATTAGCCACCTCAACATTGATTTTAAAACTATTTAACCTTGCCCCACTATCAAGTTCCAGAAAATTTTCACAACTATCCAACAGTTTTTGTCTATAAAATTCTTTAGCAATTTCATCATCCGAAAAGTATTTTTGGATTAGAATTTCCAGTATATCTTTAATATATTTTTGCTTATCATTGCCATACTTTTTATAATTTTTGCAAAATTCTTCAAACACTTCGTGTAAAATAGTTCCTATTTTTGAGAAAATACTGGCATTTTCCAGAATATTTATCTTCCTTAAATTCAGTATTTTTTTTGCATATACATCATACGGATTAATATTAAGTAAATCAATATTTGTCGCCGATAATTCTCTGGGTCTCACATCCAGAGGAGGTTTCGGCATCGGGCGTTTCTTGTAAATATCATTGAACCTGTCATAAGGATACTTATAGTACCTATCAAACGCCATTCTTATATCCTGTGGTTGTTTCAATTTTAATCCACTACAACTGATAAAAGCTTCAATTCTCTGTAAAAACCTTGATTTTATGGTTCCAATCCCATCAATTTTACTTGATCTGGTGAGTAATACCTTCTTTTGCATCAGTAGTTGTATAAATTCATAGCAAAATTGCCCTAATTCCTGTTCTTTTGGTGCTATACCAAGTGTCTTGCGCATACTATTATTCATCCACGGATCTATTTTTATGGATTCCGGTATAGCTCCATCATTTAGATTTGCAATCACAACTAGATCATAGTCTATCAATCTCGTTTCTCGCACGGATATAATATTAACTGCCGGATATTCTGAATATTTTTCGCTATAGGATTTATGGGAACAAATATATTTTAATATATCAGAATACTCATTCACATTAACAAAACCAATACAATCAGAATCTTTTAACAGATCATTTACTAAAAAATCAAATATAACTTCACTACCATAATCTCCTTGCCATATACTTTCTCCTTCAAGATTTTTAGGATTACTGGTAATTTTCTCAATTAACTCAATATGTTTTTTAAGTAATTCATCAAATCTGTAGCTATTGTTACTAATACCACTAAAATGAGCTTCTATCTTATCTAAAAAAACTCCGATTTTATTCTTAACTATAGCATCTTCAACATACTCTAAATTATATCTGTAGGAGTTCATACCATTCCTATTGATTTTGTCCTCCAGAATGTATTTTTCAAACAAACGGATATTTTCCTCAAGCTCATGTTTACCATAACCGAAGTAGCTGAAATTATGCTTTAGTAAACTCAGAAATAAATCTTTCTGGTAGTTATTGTTATAGGTGTCAATAACCAAAAGTATATATTTCATTAAATTATGCGACAGGAATTTATATCCATAGGTGTTATTATATGGTATTTTCCACAATTTCAAAATTACTTCAAATCGATAGGATAAATTTTGATCCATTACAACAGCAATATTTTTCAAACCATTTTTATTTATGTAATTCAATACATAGAAATTAATAAAATCCAACTCATCCTGTAAATTACCAAATTCACAATATTCAATATTTGGAAATTCCGATAATTCAGTCTTATATTTCGGATCGGACCATTTATAAGTTAAATCATATGGAAGCATCGAGTTATATATAGCATCGGCATGACTTTTATCCAATCTAGCATACTTATCATATCTTATATTTTTATAGTTATTAACACCTAGAATTTTAAATAATTCTTTGAAATGAAAGTGACTATGAATTTCCGTAATTTCATTAAAATCTCTTTCGTTCAAAATATTCTCGGCTCCTTTCATGATGAGATAGGTATTATCATATTTAGACAGAGCTTTAATAAATTCAGTAACACTTTTAATCATACGAGAAATACCGGCAACTACTATCGTATGTTTTGGTTTGTTAAATCTTATAGCTTCTGTTTGCAAATCTATGTTAGCTACTATGGTATTAGCAATAGACGTTATACCATTTATTTCCAAAGTTTCTTGCCACTTCAAACTAAAACTTTTGAGAAAACCAAGAGCTTTTTGCCAATGTATAGCAAATTCATCATCAACTACTTTTGATAAATTATTCAAATTTACTTTGTTTTCTTCAATATTTTTAAAAAATAATTCAAACTCGCGCGAAAAATTAATGGCTTGTTCCACATTCAAATTTTTTTGGCTATCAAGCACTTCTTTCAGTAACAATAGCTTATATTTTGTATTGGAAACAATTTTGAATAAATCAGAGTAGTTGCAGATAAGATTTAGATCCGAACAATTGAGTAAAATATCATCATAATCAATATCACCAATGGCTTTTATGGTTGGTAGTATTCTTGATTGTTGCTTACTATTTTTTAAAAATATGCGTTTCAGCTCATTTACTGATCTACGGCTTGGTAAAAACACTATAATTTCGGACATGGTTATATCATTGGGAAATTCGGTGCTCAAAAACTCGTATAAGCTGTCAAGAAAACTGTAATTGGCTTCTATGTTTAGTAAATTCATAAAATTGCCGCTCCATTCTATGTCTGAAATTATTTTTTAAAATAACTAAAGGTACAAAAAGATTATTTGAGTATAATAGATATTTCTCTTATTAGTTATATTCAGCAATAATTTTGAATTTGTGTTAGACATATTAAAACTTTAAAAAATATATACTAGATTAATGATTATGTATAAATTTGTAAATATGTTTTTTAATGTGTAAAAATGTGCAATTTTAAATATTAAATAACAATCATATTATTTATAAAAAATTAATAACATTACGTGGTTATTAAAAATTTTAAAATGGAATTTAATTATAAAATTTATAGCGGATAGTTTAGTATTTAAACTAAAACTGTAATAAACATCAAGCATAAGAAGATAGTTAGGGACATCTCTCTATTTCTTGACTTTTAAACTCTTCACTCTAAACCAATCTTTA
>CAPZCD010000032.1 GCA_948744995.1 uncultured Rickettsiales bacterium
TTGATAGAAAGTTAAGAGGTTTATTTATTGAAGCTTTAGAAAGAATAGAGATAGCAGTTAAAAATTGTTTATTTGATACAGTAGCTCTTGATACAAATAATGTTTATTTTATCTACGACAAGAGTTTGTTTAATCCATTACATTATGATTCCACTTTAAGAAAAATAGGACAAGTTATATTACATCGAACGGATAAAAATATACTTAATGGAGATATGAAATGTTGGGATATTTCAGAAAATATAACTTTCGGTAATTTATGTTTTATTTATAATTGTTTAATCTCAAAATATAGAGAAATGATAGCTAATATGTTTGGGTTAAATAATAAAGTTATGTCCTCTTGGTTATTATCAATAGCACTCACTAGAAATATATGTGCCCATTTCTCAATATTATGGAGTAGAATATTTAGTATTCAGCCTATTAACCTTAAAAACAGTAAAACTAAAGAAACCATAATAGACTTTAAGAATAGTAACAATAAGTTATTCGCTCAATTCTACATATTATCCTACTTTATGAAACAAATATCACCAAATACCACTTGGATAGCTAGAGTACTGGATCTTATTGAAGAATATCAAACCAGAACAAATTTCATAACAAAAGAGATAATGGGATTTCCGGAAGATTATGATGAAATGATGAATAAAATATAATAAATCAAATTATAAAATAATTATATTATGTACTCAATTAATTAGCATTGAAAAGTTATTTCTATTCACATTTTAATATATCTATGTATCCAAATGATATTGGAGCTAATAAAAATATAGTTTATAATTAAAAGCAGAGGAAAATAATAGATGGTTCAAATTTTCCCTCCAGCGAGCCTTGATTTAAGAGAAAAATTATAATATAATATTTCTATTAGTTTTAACATATGATTTTATAGTAGATGAATAAACATTATGACGTACTAATAATCGGATCCGGTCCCTCTGGTTGTACTGCCGGTATATATACCGTAAGGAGCGGCCTAAGAACTGCTATATTTACTGGTTCCAATGTTGGTGGACAATTAACAATAACAACTGACGTTGAAAATTTTCCTGGTTTTCCAAAGTCAATAGGTGGACTTGAATTAACAGACAAAATACTAAAGCAAGCAGAAAATGTTGGCGCTGAGGTAATTTATTCAACAGTAGACAGCGTAAACTTTGATGATAAACCTTTTAGATGCATTAGTGATACCGAAACCTATACAGCCGACTATATTATTATAGCAACTGGAGCTAGAGCAAAATGGCTTGGTTTAGAAAGTGAAAAGAAATTTAGCGGCTATGGAGTATCAGGTTGCGCTACCTGTGATGGAAATTTCTTTAGAAATCAAGTGGTAGCTGTTGTAGGTGGAGGTGATACGGCTGGTATGGAGGCTCTACATATGGCCAACATAGCATCTAAAGTATATTTGATTTATAGAAAATCCAACTTCATAAGGATGCAAAATACTATAGCGAAACAAGTTTTGAATAACAGCAAAATTGAAGTTATATTTGACAGCGAAATAGAAGAAATTCTTGGGAATGAAAAACCAATTTCTGTTGAATCCATAAGGATTTTTAATAATAAAACAGACGTAAAGAGTGAAATTAATGTCAAAGCTGTTTTTGTCGCAATAGGTAGGAAACCGGAAAGTGATATTTTTAAAAATACAAAGTTGAATATTGATGAATCTGGTTATATAGTGACGGAGCCCGACAGTTCAAGGACAAATATAAAAAATGTGTATGCGGTTGGTGACGTTACAAATAAAAAGTTTAAACAAGCGGTTATAGCAGCTGGTTTTGGAGCTATTGCTGCATTGGAAATAGAGGAGGATAGGAATGATACTTAGAAAAGGTATAGGGGCTATAGTGCTTGATAAAGATGGTAATATTATAGCTTTTCAGAGAAGTGATTATAGGGATAATTGGCAAGGACCTGAAGGTGGTATGGAAGAAAATGAGACTCCATTGGAAGCACTTAAGAGAGAGTTGAACGAGGAGATAGGTCTTAATGATAGCAATTATCTTATTTTGAAGGAAAGTAAACAATTTTTTAGATATTCTTTTGACAAACAATTTAAGGGTTTCGATGGGCAAGAAAAAAAGTTTTTTCTTGTAAAGTTGCTGACGGAAGCAGATTTTAAATTTGATACTAAGGAAGATGAAATAGAATTTTCTGATTTTAAGATTGTTAGTCCGCAAGAGTTACTACAACTGGTTCCAAAATTTAAAGATAAAATGTATGGTGATGTACTGAGGGAATTTGGCTTGAAATAAATACTTCAGTATAAGCTTGTTTGTATATTTCTATAGTAATTTATTGTTAATTAATAGTATATTTATTATCAAATAATTTTTTGAATAAGTTTTTTGTTATTTTCAATATATTTTTATGGTAAAAAAGATTGAAGTTATTAATAAGGTAAAATTTATAAAAACAAATAGACTTTGAATAAAAGCCATAATGAAAACATAAAGGGGGTATTTTAAAAATAAAAAAATAATATTGGATGACTTTCGGTAAGATTATTTTTGTTGAATATTAAAAATAATATGCTATAATATATATTATTAATAATAATTTAAGGTAAATTCATGTTTAAAGATCTTGTTAAAAAAAATTCTAATATTTTATTATTAGCTATGTTCACTATGGTTACACATAATAAAAGTTGTGTTTATGCAACATCTAATAATAGACATACTAATTTATTGGGCGCAGAATCCCAAATACAAGGTACCGATGGTAGAGCCATTAATATAATGGGTAGTGCTATTATTTCCTTGTTAGATAATGAATTTTATGATGATTACTATCCTATTTTTTCAGTATTTCATAATGACACCAGAAATACGACAAATTTTGCATTGACAGATAATTATGCAATTATTTTTGAAAACAACGATTCAAATAGAGAAGTTATATTTGAACTCAGAAACAGTATTGTAAATCATAATTATAACAATAATATTACCTCTTCAATAACATTTATACGTAATCCATCTATATTATATTTAGGAACTAATAGAATTGAAGTTAATAGAATTTCTATAGCGCCAAGCAGAACAACATTTGTTGTTGCGGTAAATAACGAAGGAAGTTTAATAGGTGGGATAAATGGTATAGGTCGTGATCCTAGATTATTTATAGTACGTGGTAATGAATTAATTATAAGAATTGATGAAAACAGTTATCCTAATATTAGGAGAGATAGACGTTATACAGTTATGTCTAATATTAATGTGTCAGATGAAGTTATGAATAATAATAGTATTATGTTTGATAATGGTGGTAATTTTGGATTTGCAGGCCATTTTGCTGGTAATAGTTTTGTTATTTCATATAGTGAAGCTGAAGAAAGAGAGGAAAGAGCAAGGAGAGAAGCTGAAGAAAGAGAGGAAAGATATGAAATAGCAAGGAGAGGAGCTAGGAGAGAAGCTGCAGAAAGAGAGGAAAGAGCAAGGAGAGAAGCTGAAGAAAGAGAGGAAAGAGCAAGGAGAGAAGCTGAAGAAAGAGAGGAAAGAGCAATGTTAGAAGCTGAAGAAAGAATAAGAAGGAATGATGTAGAAAGATTAATGGCAGAAAGATTAGGGGAGCAAGTTGAAAGAAGAATAATGAGGATGGGAGAGGAGGAATATCATACAACAGAACGACAACCAAATTTTTTGGGACACTTAGATCAAGAAACAAGAGATTTCTGGATGTTTAGTATAAGGGTTTTTAATAATATACGTAATAATCTTGATGAATATACTTGCACAATAATTGGAGCTATGTCGGAACTTATAAGAGAAGAAAATAATGAAGCTGCAGAAAGAGAAAGGAGAGAAGCTGCAGAAAGAGAAGAAAGAGAAGAAAGAGTAAGGAGAGAAATGAGGAGAGAAATAATGATGTCAAGAGATATAATTTCTCCTAATGAGTATGAAATGGCAAGGGGAGTATTCGGTAATAATACAGATTTTACAAACAGAATAGGTCCAGTACTTTTAGTTCCTAGCCAACAATTATACTACTATGATCTGAATGAAGAAATAGAAAACTTTTCAGAATATGGTGGAAGATATTCTCAGTATTTTGTGAATGAGAATATAGATTCACCTACTTCAAATTTATACGTTTCTTCTAGTGATGATTATACAACAGAAGAAGAAGAGGAGGATGGAATAGAAACTCAAACAACATCTATTTATGATTCAAATAATGATTCTGCATATCATAATTATTTTATGGATATATCTGGAAATTCTTATTAAAGTATATTTAGGTTTTAAAATAAGAAAAAGTTAAAGACTAGATTAAAATTAATTGTATAGAGAAGATTTATTCTATACTTTTATACAAAGAGAAAAAATAAGTGATCTAAACACAAATTTTGTGTTTAGATTGAATTAAATCACTTGTATACTTATACCAAGATTATTTATCAAAAAATTAAATAATTGTGTATTGTCTATAAATATTAACTTCTGAATCTTTCTGTATACAAAAAATATGTATGACTATCTGCGCAAGATTGCAAATATAAAACAAATCTTGTGTGTGAATAAAACTATTCAAACAGTGCAAACCAGTGTAGGTTGGTGGGTCTGGGTGGACTTGAACCACCGACCTTTGCTTTATCAGAGCAACGCTCTAACCACCTGAGCTACAAACCCTTAACAGGATTAATGATAATGCTTAATATTTAAAAAAGCAATGTGGAGATGAGTTTAAATATATGGTTTGTTTTTGAAATTATCATTAGATTATAAATAATGCGTGGATAATTATTCTAACTGTTCTGTTATTTTGTATTAATCAGGAAATAAAATAGCGAACAACTTCGATATAGGTATACCAAGATACTATTGGAATAAAAATTACACAAAAACCGCCCTAATATTCTCCAATTGAAATTAATAATTATTCATATTACTATAACCTGGTGTTATTAATTACTTTTAAAAAATGAAAAACGAAAATAATTCTTGTTCTATAAAAAATATGTCTCCTGAGCTGAAAACAGCATATTTCCTAATAATTTTACTATTTGCTACATGTATATTCATCTGGGTCAAGGTAGGAAAAGCTAATAATAGTGATAAAATAGCCAAATGGGTTGACGAAAATCCAAAGGCCATAATTGATTCAGTACAAAGATTTGCTGAACAACAACAGGCTGAATCACAGCGAAGACACCAAGAAGATCTAGACAAAAATGTTAAAGCTAATCATGATAGAATATTAGATGAAGAAAATACAGGAATTCATAACCCGAAAGGTAAAAAAACTATAGTTGAATTTTATGACTATAATTGCAGTTATTGTAAGGCAGCTTCTGCCGCTATTGCGAAAGTTGTTGATGAGAATAAAGATGTTAAAGTTGTCTTTAGAGAATTGCCTATATTTGGTGGTGTATCTGAGTTGGCAGCAAAATATTCTGTTGCTATAGCTATTTCCGAGCCAAATAAATTTTTCGCCTTTCATGAGGCTCTAATGGCAGGTGATGCTCATAATGAAGAAGGTATAAAAGAAGCTCTAAAAAAGGCTAAAATAAATCTTGATAAAATTTTAAGAACCATGAAGTCAAAATCTAAGGAAATAGATAAAAGGATTGAAGATAATAAGAGATTAGCTAATGAAATAGGCATTCAAGGAACGCCAGCACTTATGATTGGTGACGAATTTATACCTGGCTATGTTGATGCTGAAACTATGAAGAGTAAATTAAGATAGTATTCAAGCTAGTATGTTTGGATTGAATTGTAATTATTTAGGTTGAGACAATTTATGAAAATTAAGACATTATTGGGGTTATTTTTACTAATATTTTCTGTTTCCTGTAGTACAAAAATTAATGCTCTAAGAGAAAAAGAAGGTCTTCTGGAAAGTGAAAATAACCTTGGTAATGTTTTGGGTTTGAAGTATTTAAGGTATGCAGATATTTTGGAAAAAAATGGTGATACAAAAAGTGCAAAACATTTTAGTGATTTGGCTGTAGATGCTGCTTTTTACAATAGGTATGGGGAAGAATTTAAGGAAAAATTTTCCGAAAATAACTCAGTCGAACAAATAGCAGATATGTATTTTTTATTTAACTGCTGGTATTATTTTGAAACTAATAATAAAAATTTGGGTGAAGCTACCATATGCAAAAATTCATTTTTGGAGTTGTATAAACAGTTGGAAAGAAGCAACAAAATTGCCGTTAATCCTGAAGATAAAGTAGTGAATAATGCTGATTTTGAGAATTTAGAGGGGCTTTCTAAAAAGGAGGAAGTTATATACAGGGATCTTCTAAAAAAACAGAATATAGATATATTTTTTGATTATGATAGCTTTAAGCTAAATGATGAAGCTAACGAAAGAATTAAAGTTCTTTTGAAATATATCAATAATCTTAAGACAAGTTATAAAATCTCTGTTATAGGCCATGCAGATAGGATAGGTAAAACAATTTATAATAATAGTATAGCTGCTAAAAGGGCAAACATTGTTTTTAATGCGTTGATAAAAAATGGGGTTCCGCAAGCGTCTATTAGTGTAAAAAGTCTTAGTTCAAAGTCTCCAAAGGTTATAACTAAGCAAAATGATAAGAACCAGCTAAATAGGCGAGTTGAAATTATTATAGATACTGATTATAAACAAAACGATGTAGTTCCACAACCGCTAAGGTTTATAAAATAGGATAGAGTAGTAAATCTTTTTCTAAAAAATAAATGAGAATTTTTATATAGGAAAAACAAACATATCAACCAAAACCAAAACTTTCCTTTTTATTGGTACTACCGGTACCACTACTACTATTATTATTCTTTTTATCAAAAACACTATTAATATAATCTAACTCATTATTATCACTATTCGAAGAAACTTGCTTTTTATTTATTTCTTCTTCTTTTTCTAAAGAATGTTCTTTTTTTAAACCAACACTGTTTTTACTACTATTTTTAATATTTTTATTGTTATATGATTTATTTGACTTTATTTTTTCTTTTTTTGCGGCAGATACTGGTTTATTTTTTGATACTACACCTCCTTTTTTTGCAAAACTTGGAGGTATTTTCTTTATTTCCTCTTTTTTGAACCATTTAAATGGATTAAAAAATAATTTCACCAGTTTAGTTTTTTATTTTTTATAATGTAAAAATTATATTTTTATAAGGCAATAATAATCTAGTTTTAATTTAAACACAAATCATATTTATATAAATTTATTGATAGTGATTATAAATTTATTTTTAGCCCAACCTAGAGGATGCAAGGTAACAATAGTAAATGAATATAAAATCACAAAACAAAAAATTCCAACAGTAGAGACCTATAAATATGTATCTTCTATACAGCAAGACAAATTAGCAAAGAAACTACTATAGCAGGTGCGAAAGGGAATTTATCCGTATTACTTTCCTTATTTTCCTTATTAAACTTTTTAAGCAAATAAAAGGTCGCTATACCATTTAACCCGCTAATAATCAGGAAATTCGATAAATTTTCTAATCTTAACATTAAACCACATATTAAAAATAATATTTTATCGGCATCACCTATAATTTCCTCATTTCTAAATTTTTTTAGCATAACCACACATAAATTTATAATCACATAATATAAGATAGCACAAAGTATCGAAAATAGTGGATCTATTGGGTTGAATAATATAAACAATATTGCGCAAAAACCCAAATATACTTGTAGATATAAAGGTACAGCCATATACTTTATATCTACATAAGATATAGCTAAAGCGGATGTTATTATCAATATAGCAAATATATATTTTAAAGAAAAGCCATAGATAAAATATGATATACCAAACAAATTGGCAGATAATACCTCTAGCAACAACTGTTCCAGAGATAACTTTTTACTGCAGTAGGGACATAGGCTCTTTTGAATAATAAAGGATATTATTGGTATATTTTCAGTTTTTTTAAATTTCATCTGACAGTGTGGACATCTTGACATTTTTGCGAATAAATCTTTAAAGTCCGGTATTCTGTCTTCTTCTTTTAAAAATGATATTATAGCACCAACGTAAGCTCCAAAACAAATAAAAATCAAAGAAAAAATAAATTTTATTAACATAATTACCCCCAAAGTTTATAAATTGCTATAGCCGTAGCTACCGATACATTAAGACTTTCAACTTCATTAGCCATAGTTATTTTGTATAAAATATCACAATTCTTCTTCACTAGTGGTCTTATTCCACAACCTTCACTACCTATTACCATAGCTACATTAGTGCTATCATCTAGCATTTTTATATCATTTGTAGCTTCTCCGGCTAGCCCTATCACAAAATAACCGATCTTTTTTAAAGATTCTATAGTATTATTCAAATTTTGAACTTCAATTATGTTTATGAACTCCGATAGGCCAGCTGAGGTTTTAGAAATAATAGCCGCATCATTTGGACTGTTGTATTTTGTTTTAATTATGTATTTTACGTCAAAAGCTAGACACGTTCTGATTATAGCTCCTATATTATGAGGGTCGGTCAGTTGATCTAGTATAACTATTCTTGGCAAATTGCTTTTGTTACTACATTTTTTATTTATGAAATCCTGAAAATCCAGATATTTTCGCTTTTTTATGTAACCTATGTAACCTTGATGATTAATATCGGGAAATATTTTATTTAATTCAAAATTATTTTTAATATTTATTAGATTTTTCTTCAGATCAATGTTATTCTTAGCTATAAAATCTTCTAATTCATTTATATTTGAGGTATATATTTTCTCAAAATCTAAACTTCTATTTTTTAACGCAAGAAAAAATGGATGTTTTCCGTAGATTATCGAGCTAAAACTATTCTTATTTTTCTGAGTTTTCATGGTCTAAATATCTTCCTTATTTTCTTGTAATTTTTTTATGCTATTTGTATTAGTACTATTTTTTTCTTTATTTTCAATATTTTCTTCTATACTGTCATCCATATGATTCTCATTTTCCGGCTCTTCTTCTGTAGTACTACTACTTTCTGCATCATCCTCTCTAATTTTTATAAATAACTCTATTTTTGGATTTTTTGTAATTTTTTCCATGAATTCATGAAACCTTTCGGTTATAATTTTTTCTAAAATTTCTTCTCTCGCCCCTTCATAAGGTCTAATTACTATCTTTCTAGAGTCTTCTACCCTGATTATATGCCAACCTTCTGATGTTTGCACCGGTCTTGACATTTCACCAACTTTTAGCATAAAAGCAATTTCAGCAAATTCTTGAATAGCTATTTCTTCTTTTAGAACATATCCTATACATCCACCATTTTTAGCACTTTCTGTATCTAAAGATTTTTTTTCCGCTAAATCTTCAAAACTATTTCTTTTGGCAAGTATTAAGCTTCTAATTCTATTAGCTTCATCTTCTGTTTCCACAACAATATGACTTATTTTCCTCTCCTCTTTACCGTTTAAGTTATCCACCAGATCGTCATACCTTTTTCTAATTTCTTCCTCTGTTATATTGTTGAATATTTTTTCCTGCAGATACTTCTCCCTTATTAGTCTCTCATAGTATTCTCTTGCAAGAAATTTAAGGTCATTATCTCTATTCAACTTAATCTTTTTTGCCAGTTTGTTTATTTTAGTATCTAGATAGGCCTCAAGCAGTGTAGCTTTTATTTCTTCATCTGTCAGGTTATCTATTCTCAGATCATCCAGGTCATAGTAGCTCATAATAGCAGATAATCTGGTTTCAATATCTTTTTCGTAAATTTTAGTACCATTTACCTTTGCTATCAACCTGCCTCTATCGATAAAGTGGTATTTCTTATAATGCAGATAACATGCAAAAGATATAATAGCTACTAAAGCTGCAGATACTACTATAACAATTCTTTTTATAAGTTTTTTCTCGTCTTTTCTCATATTTATCTCTGTCTTTTCTGTTTATTTTGTTACCTGTTTTATTAAATCATAAATTATTTCTCTAATTTTGGTTATACCATATCCTTTGTTGCTACTAACAGCCAAAATTTCGTTTTTTATGAAATTATATTTCATGACTTCAAGTTTAACCATTTCAAGAGTTTTTTCAATATCAGTTTTGTTGGTTGCATCAATTTTCGTAAGAATTATTTGGCAGGGAATATCGAAACTTTTAAGGATTTGAATAAAATCATAATCAATAGCCGTAATTCCCCTTCTAGCGTCTAGTAACAAAAAAAGAATTTTTAGTTTTTTGTCAAATGATAAATATTCCATAATTAGATTATGCCATCTCTTTCTTTCTGCTTCGCTAGTGTTAGCAAATCCATAACCGGGCATATCCACCAAAACTAGATTTTTATCAATTTCAAAAAAATTTATTTCTCTGGTCCTTCCGGGCATTTTGGATGTTTTGGAGATTTTACTGTTAGTTAGAGCGTTTATAAGGCTTGATTTTCCAACATTTGATCTGCCTATGAAAGCTACATTATTGTTAGATTTTATGTAAAATTGATTTCTATTGGTAGCTCCTAAAATAAATTTAGGTTTATTTTTTAAAAAATAATTATCTATTTTATTCATACAAACCTATACTTCCTACACTAATCAACGCTTAACATTTCTTCCGTCAGCCCATATTTATCAAGAACCTCTTTTATTATTTTTTCGGTTTCCAAAATTTTATCTGATTTTCTTGTAGCATAGGCACTCTTTCGCGCATCTTCTATCTTTTTCTTCAGAGCTCTTTTTTGTTTTCTTATTTCTTCTTCGGTATCATCTATAGCTTTATTGACATCCTCTCTATCAGGCTCTTCAACAGGATCTTCCATTTTATCCATACAATCTGAAAAAAATGTAGAAAAATCAATTCGTCTTTTATTTGTTTCATCTTCATTATCGGGTTTGAAGATTTCATCGTTATCGGTGTTATTGCTACTATTATCAACTTGCTCATCGTTAGTGGTTTCATTAGTTTGTGTAGTGCTGGTTTCAGTTGTTTTATCAATTTTAATAGATTTAGTTGTATTTTTAGCATTTTTACTATTTTTGAGAAATTCCTTAAAATATTTATTTCTGGTTTCGATCATTTTCTCCCGTTTTTTTGCATATTCTTCAGTATCACCAACATTGGATTTTTTAAACAAAATATGCAGTAATGTTAACAAACACAAACTGTTAATAACAATTATGACTATAGTTTCCAACAGAAACTGGTAGCTGAAGCTGCTAAAACAAATAGCTAGTAGTACAAAGTTTATGCCATATATATTCAATATTTTTATTGCATGCAGCGAAATTCCGATGTCGTTAGAATATTTTGATAAGAGGATAAGACCACATAGAAAAAAAATGAGAGATATAACGAAGAAAAAACAGCTTGTTACAATCATTGGATCATATTCTCCTCAATTTTTTCAAACATCAAAAATATTAAAAAGTTAAATAGTATCATTATCAGAACAAAAACGGTGATATTATTCCATTTTAAAAAATACACGGCATAGAATAAAATTTTGGTAATTATCATATTTATGATGGTGTATAGATATGCTTTTGCATTTCCAACATACCTATTTTTTAGTAGTATCAGAAAAAGCATTATTATGAAAAGAGAATAAAGAGATACAAATATTTTTACTAACATTAAAATAATTCCTCGTCATACATTTTAGAGCGTAAATTCGTAAAATCATCAGCAATAACATTTCTCATATATTTATTTGAATTTATGGAGTGAATTTTAATATTTTTATTATCAACTAGAGATACGATCGTATCGGGACTGATGTTTATACAATTACAAACTATAGCATTCTCATTCCAAAAATTACTATCTATTCCCATACTATCTACCACAACCGACGATTTAACATTCGTTACCATTAGTTTAACAGTATAGTATATATTTTTAAAAAAATTTATAAAAAAATTACCTATAATTTTTTTATACATAAAAGACTGAAGGAGCATGGTCTCATTATAGTGATACAATAAACACGCTCTGAGGAGAATAGATATAACCAGAATTGATATAGAAAAAGCTATCCAAATACTAGACATAGTTAGCGCACCATCTAAAAATAGTATTACAAAACTCAGAAGAAAAGTTTCAATAAAAATGGATATAAGAACTAGCATTTGTATTTAATTTTAAAAAATCCAGTCTATTATTTAGAAATAATAATATTTAAAAAATTTATTACAATATAATATAAATGGAAAATTCGGATAGTTGCGGTAATTTTAAAATGCTTTCTAAAAGGAGTTTAGCCAGACTTATGGCTTGTCAAGCTTTGTGTATGTATTATGATAAAAGTAATGAAAATAAGGATATAAACTCTATTTTAGCTGCAATAGTTGAATATTATGTTAAGGATAACTTCCTAGACAAGTCTGAAAAAAATAGATATATTCATCTAAAAGATGACGATTTTGTTATTAATTTAGTTAAGGGAGTTATTGATAATTATCAGGAATTTGATTCAACTATAGAGAAGTTTTTACAAAAACAGGATACGGTACAAACTCTTGATGATGTTATACTACAATCGTTTAGGTTAGCTAATTTTGAATTAAAAAATCACCTAGACATTGATAAAAATGTAATAGTGAATGAATATGTTGATATAATTGCAGAGTTTTATGATGGCGTCTATGTAACATTTGCTAATGGTGTTCTGGATAGTATGGCGAGCTATATTAGAGATAATAAACTTAAGAAAATTGATAATTTAAAAGGTAAAGAACCGGTTGCTGCAAAATTGTTGGTTAGAAAACCGAAGTTGAGAAAAGTTATATCGTTGAAGAAGTGATTTGAGATGATACTCCTAGATATTGTTAATATTCCATGTAAACTTTGCCTAAAATTTAGAAATTTCTCTATTATTATTCTGTTTTATTTTTGTGGATTTATTTATCACTTTCACTAGATATTCAAAATGATTTAATCCAATTCTACTTTTTTAAAGTCAGTACATTATATACTAAAAAATATTATTTTAACCCCAACCTCGCTTTTCATCCCAACTTCATCCTTATTTTTAGCTGATAGG
>CAPZCD010000033.1 GCA_948744995.1 uncultured Rickettsiales bacterium
CAAACTGCTAATGGTGTACTGTCTATATAGTAGATGCCTGTTTCTTCACCAAAAATTTGCTGACTTAACTCATTTTGGTTCAAGATTTGTTGTTCAGTTATAATAGTAGGAGTATGAAATTGTTCCCTAAATATCTTATTTATTAGTATCTCTTTCTTCAGTAAAGCTTCTTGTTCTGACTCATAATTAGTTTCTTCACCTGAGAAGATTTTACTAAAAAAATTACGGATTTTATAAGTTATAGTAGATTTTGTTTTTTCTTTTTCTTTTTTCAATCTATCATTTTCTAATATTCTAATTTTTCTATTTTCTATATTATCCTTTGTTTTATTATCTATTTTCCTTACCCATTCTTTATCTACTGTCGCAAGAGCGGCTTTACCTTTTTCTGTATTTTTATATTCCCCAATATCTTCTAAACTTTTTGTTAAACCATTTTCTAATAAAATTGCTAAAACTTTAGCTTGCCTTAATCTCTCTTTTATAGTATAAGCATTAATATCTGCAGTTTTATCTGTAGAAACTTTTTTCTTCACTTTAAATCTATTAACTAATTTTTCTAACTTATCCCTCATTTCTATTATATGCTTATACTTTTTTATAAATTCTTCTTTATTCTTTTCAAAAATAAAGGAAAATTTTTTATACCTTGTCTCTTTATTTTGAATAAATTCTAAAATTGTATTGAGAGATGATAACGATTGAGAATTTTTTAAAATAGGAAGTGGAAGTATAGCTAATCTTTGATTTCTATTTATTATTTTTTGATAATCTTCCTCCGCCATTTTTGGCCCTTCTATTAAATCACCATTTAGATCATCTGGATTAATATAATATTCTATTTTATTTTCTGAAAAAAATTGCTTTAGGTAACTGGAAAATTCTTCTATAGAATCAAAATTTTCTAAAATTTTTAAAAAATTATCTACTTCTCTTATGGCTATAGTTTTACAACTTGTATTATCGGTTTGTTGAAGATATTTTGTAGCATATCCCTCACCTACTTCCCTTGTTGAAACAGAATCAAATTCAAATATTTCCCCATTCATAATAATGTAAGGGGTTACATGACCGCTATTTGTTATTTTTTTTGTTTTATTTGTATCAGTTAAAACAAAATGTAATTTTTTATCTGTTTTAGATTTCTCAATAATATTGTCATTTAAATTTTTAAAACCTATTTTATCGCTGTTAGTATTATTAATTGCATAATGTAGCTCTACTTCATTAGAAACTGAAGAATGTTTTGCAAGATTATAAGTCATCATGTTAAATATTCCATCTTTTGACATGGATGGCATCATTCTATCTAGATAAGCTTCTAGTATATCTGGATTTTTTATTGACGAGAGTGAATTTTCTATTAATTCTAGTATATCTTTAGAACTGTTTATATAATACTGATTTGATAACAACCCATTATCAAGTAAACTTTTGAATTCTTCATAACTTAAAGTAAAATTATCAATTTTTATTTCTTCTAATTCTTTTTTAGGTTCTTCTTTAGATAAATAACAATCATTCCATTCTTTTAATATTTTTGTAAGATTCTTTATATCATCATTTTTAATTGTAATACCTGATGTTTGTTCTTTTATAAGAGACATAATATCTTCTGTAGGTTGATATTCGTTTTCTGATTCTATTTCTGTATTATCTACTCTTTCAGAATTGTTTGTTTCACTCACTTTTCCTTATTTTGTTGGTTGGTAATTTTATTATAAGACTATTTTAGTTGGAATCAAGGTTTTTTCAAAATATAAATTCATTATTTTTTATCTAAAAACTCTCCCTTTTAATCAAAATAACTCACCTCTACATCATTAGAAATTAAAGTATAGCTATTACTACTACCATCAATTATTTCTCTAACCGAATCCATTTTAGCCAATTTAAACACCACAATTGGTAGATTATTATCTTTAGCAAGCGTAAATGCCGTTTGATCCATAATCTTAAGGTTGTTCTTTATAACTTCATCAAAAGTCACAGTTTTGTATCTTCTCGCATTAGAAAAATTTTTAGGATCTTTATCATAAACACCGTCAACTTGGGTACCTTTAAAAATTGCATCACATTGCATTTCAACTGCCCTCAATACAGATGCTGTATCGGTTGTAAAAAATGGATTACCAGTTCCAGCAACAAACAGAAGGACTTTACCATTTTTTAAAGCTTTAACAGCTTTATTACGATTGTAACAGTCGCATAGCTTGTCTATTGTCAAAGCAGATTGTATCTCCGATTCTACACCTATGTCTGATAAATATGCACCTAATGCTATACCGTTCATAACGGTTGCTAACATACCCATATAATCCGCATTATTTCTGTCCATTTTCGTGTTTTGGGCTCCTCTAAAAATATTTCCGCCTCCTACAACTAAACACAATTCTATATTTAATTCATGTATTGATTTAATTTTTTGAGCGATTTCCTTTAGAGAAGCATCGTCATATCCAAAGCCTTTTTCGCCTGCTAATCCCTCTCCGGATACTTTGAATAAAATTCTGTTGAATTTCATAAATATTCATTTTTGAAGGGATTTTAGAATTAAATTAATAAAAAGCAAGAGGAGCCATGTGGGTAAACATGGTTCTAATATTTTAATATTTTTATATGTCCTTTAATAATATCACTGCTAATCAACTATTGGGCAACTAAATTTTTAAAAAATTTATTTAAATAAAAACTATATTTCTAAACAATCCCAATATTATTGGTATGACTTTTTTCTACTTTTAATTTTTCAAAACGATTTTTTTGGGGATTTTTACTGTCTATATAATTTTTACGTACTTCTGCCAGAAAATTTTTTTTATCTTCTCCGAGTTTATTTTCTTTTTCAAATTTTTTTAGCATTGGACGTACGTCTCCAAAGACATTTTTATAGTGTTGCAATGTGAGTAATAACTTATCTGAGTTTTTGTCTTCTATTAAATTATTTAAAAAACCATGTAAATTACTTGATATCATTCTTTTTTCTTCTTTTGTCAAAGTATTTTTATCGTTGTCAACATCGTTAGTTTCTATCTGTTGTTTTTCTCTCAGAACCAAATCTTTGAAAAAATCATCATCTTTATCCTTATATCCTTTTATTGTAATTATATCTTCTACCTTATATTGTTGTTTTTGATCTTGATTCTTTTCCAAAATTTCCTTACGACTCATTATTTTTAAATTAGGTATTGTTAATTTACTTTTTTCTTTCCTTATACTAGTATTATCCGCAAATTTTTCTAGAATATTACGCTGTTCCTTACTAATAAAATTTACTTTATCAGAAGACATAATAAAATTGACACAATCAGCTATAGTTGTTGTTTTTAAATTTTCTCCAGTACCACTTATATGTACAGGACAGTTCAGCATATAATTGACATCTTTAATAATTTCTGAATTATCCTTATTTTCCATTAACTCCTTATTAAATTTATCTATAGTTTCAAAGAAAAATTCATTAAATTTATCAGTGTCTTCATATATACCTTCAATTTTATCAACTATACTAAAATTACTAATCATAAATGACCTTAACATCTCAGCCATTTGATTTAGATTACCTCTAGCTAAGCCACTTGAAGTAACATTACCTTCAAAAATATCACTACTTAGTGTTTCCTTTTTTTTATTTTCTAAACTTGAATTATTTGATGAAAAATTATAGATATTTTTAAAATCTTCATCTTTTTTCAAAATGCTTATAGCATTTGTATTACCAGACCTCACAAGCACACTTTGCGCATTTCCAAATGTATTTATTTCTGGAAATTTACCTTCATTATTTTTCATATGAATATCAACTATAGTATTGACAAAATCCATTGATGGATTAACTATACCACGAAATGTTGCATCAATATACTGTCCAACAGCTCGGTACTTACTAAAGTTTTGCATTTCTTTCCATACATTAGTATTTTCTTTATACATCCCTTCTAAATATGATCCGGTACATTCAACAGTATCTTTAATTAATCCATAATATTTTTCCTGAGTATTTTCAATATTTACTTTATCTAACGTATCCAATCTAGCCAATAATAATGCTAAAGTTATATCTTTAGCTTCAACTTCAGCTTCAGCTTTAGCTTCAGCTTCAGTTTTATTTTCGGCTTTAGCTTTAGCTTTAGCTTTAACTCTAGTTTTATCCTTTATTGAATCATTAAGTTTTTTTATTTTTTCATCTAATTCTTTTGAACTGCCTTTAAATGATAAAATATCACAAATTGTACTTCTAGCTTTTGTATTCAGATCTTCATAAGCTAAAACTAGACCGCTTAAAATTCTTCCTGCGGTTTCTTCTGGCTTGTTTTTAACAATATCAAGAAGCTTACCATGTACCCCTATGTCTTTTGACAATACAATATTTTTTAAACTTTTTGGGAAAAAATCTTTTTCACCCATTTTTTCAAGAAAATTATTTATTTGCGAGAATGATAAAAGAAATAAAGTTATTTTCAATCTTTTTTTTTAATTAAAAACTATTATAATACATTTATATTAGATTATTTACACAGGTGAAGAAAAATTATTTTGAATTAGTTACAGGGGCTACAATAATACTACTAAGTTTAGCATTTACAGCATTTGTCATTAGGACAACAAACCGAAAAATAACCAAAAATACCTATATACTAGGCGCTGTCTTTGAGAACATAGAAGGCATAAATATAGGTTCAAAAGTAAAAATTGGCGGTACCGAGATAGGCAAAGTATCCAGCGTAAAACTAGGAGAAGATTACAGTGTGGTTGTCAAATTAGCCATAGATCAAGGCATAAAAATACCATCAGATAGTAGTATAAAAGTCTCCACCAGTGGTATCATGGGCGGAAAATATCTAAAAGTTATAGTTGGCGGTGACAACAGCTACCTTGAAAAAGGAGATTATTTTGAATTTACCGAATCTTCGTTAGATCTAGAAGATATGGTAACAAGATTCATGCTAAACAAAGTTTCAAATGAAAAAAATTAAATTTTCTCCAATTATACTACTATTTTTTTTACTTTGTACTAATCGTGTTTTTTCAAGCAGCAACAGTGTTGAGGATAGTATTAGTAGCAATAGTAGTGGAGATATGGTAAAACCTAAAATTAGTAATCTTGTTAAAGATCAGCCAAATGATAGGTTTGTTGAAAATGTTGAACTACAATTTTTAGACAAAATAACCGGAAAAACATCCAATTTTGAAACTAAGATTGGTAGCATTTTAAAATTTGAAAGGTTGGAGGTAATACCACTACTATGTTGGAAATCATATCCAGAAGAGAGCCCGGAAAATAAGCTGCTAGTAAAGATATATGAAATTAAAGGTAAAAGTAAAAAATTACTGCTTTATGGTTGGATATTTTCATCCAGCCCAAGCGTATCTGGTTTAGAACACCAGTTTTACGATGTGGTTTTAAAAAATTGTTTTAATGGAAATAAGATATGAAGTTTATAGATTGTTTGACTATTTCAAATTCGATAAGAAGTGATATTAAAAACTTTGTTGATAATCTGAATGGACAAAGAGTACCAACTTTGGCTGTCGTTGTGGTTGGAAATATCTATGCAAGTCAGGTTTACGTTAGAAATAAAGAGCTGGCCTGCCGAAAATGCGGTGTAAATTTCATAAAATATGAACTAAAAGAGAAAACTACCGAGCAAGAGTTGATTGAACTTCTAAAAAAAATAAATCTGGATCCGGATATAAATGCCGTTATTACACAGCTACCATTACCTAAACATATAAATGAAGAAAAAATCAAGGAATTTATAAGTCCAAAAAAAGATGCCGATTGTTTTAGTCCGGAAAATTTGGCGAAACTATTCAATCTAACCAGAAATGATAATTTGGATGATTTTATTCTACCTTGTACTGCTAATGCCTGTATAGATGCATTAAAAAGTGTTTGCCAAGATCTGGAGGGTAAAAACGCTGTTGTGATAGGAAGATCTAATTTGGTTGGTAAGCCACTTATACACTTGCTCCTTAAGGAAGATTGTACCGTAACAGCAACTCATAGTAAAACTGTTGATTTAAAACATATAACCCAAAATGCCGATATAGTTATTAGTGCGGTTGGAAAAGCAAAATTCCTAAAAAGAGATATGTTCAAAAATGATGCAATAGCAATAGATGTTGGTATAAGCAGATCTGCCGATAATAGTATTTCCGGAGATATTGATGCTGAAAGTCTTAAGGATACAGATGTTACATTAACTCCGGTACCGGGAGGAATAGGCCCCATGACCGTATCCTATTTAATAAAAAATGTATGTAAATTATTCGCAAAACAACAAATGGAGGATTTTAATGGAGAACACTTTAGCGGGAAATAGTCTAACTACTAGACCTTGGGGAACTTTTGAGGTTATACTTAAATCTGAAAAATATCAACTGAAAAGGATAGTAGTTTCAAAAAAATCAAAACTATCCCTACAATCGCATAAAATGAGGGACGAACATTGGATAGTTGTTTCCGGCACTGGAATTGCTGATCTCGGTAATGATAAAATTACTCTTAAGGAAAACGAACATATTTTTATTCCTAAAAATACAAAACATAGAATGTCAAACAATACGGATAAGGATTTGGTGTTTATAGAGGTTCAATATGGAGACTATCTAGGTGAAGATGATATAATCAGATATGAGGATATCTATGGGAGAGCGTAAATGTATATTTAAAGCCGATGGCTATAGCATGGAAGTCTTTGATATGAGTAATTTTGATGATTTCTGTCAACTTAACCAAGATCCTATAGTTTCCAGATATGTTAATCACAATGGTGGAAAACCTAAAACTTTTAGAGAATGTGTAGAAAAATATGATGATATAACATATGGACAAGAGCATTATGGCTATAGCTATTGGGCCATATACAATAATTTAAATGAATTTGTGGGACAATGTGGGGTTTTGAAGTGTTGGAACGATAGCAATAATTTTTGCTATGCATTTAAAAAAAAATATTGGGGGAAAGGTATAGGAGGTAAGGTTTGTAAATTGGTTATAGATTATGTATTTGATAATTTTGATGAAATTCAGAAAATTGAAACTTCGGTAATGTCAGCTAATGTGGCGTCGGTTAAAATTGTGAATAAAATTGGATTTAAGTATTTATACACTAAGAAAGAATTTGGAGAAGATTTAGAATTTTTTGAACTTGATAGAGATGATTTTTATGAAAACAAAAAAATTATTTAAGACTTTTTTTAAAATTGCGTGTTTTTTCGCAATGTTTTGTGTGGTAGCGGTGTGTATAATATTTGCATACTATAGCGTAAATCTTCCAAAACATTCAAAACTTGAAGACTATCAACCGCCGGTAACCAGTAGAGTCTACAGTAGTAATGGCATCCTCCTAAAAGAATATGCAAATGAGAAAAGGTTATTTGTTTCCATTGAGGATATACCGGAAATCGTAAAAAATGCTTTTATATCGGCCGAAGATAAGAGTTTCTATAGAAATAGTGGATTGGATGTAGAATCCATCATATCAGCTTTCGTATATAATATATATGCCTATTTTAGAGGTTTACAATTTCGTGGCGGCTCTACCATAACACAGCAGGTTGTAAAAAATATGCTATTAACTAATGATAGAACGCTACAACGAAAGATAAAAGAGGCTATACTATCGCTAAGAATAACGAGAGATTTTGGTAAAGAAAAAATATTGGAATTGTACTTAAATCATATCTTTTTGGGTAATAATTCCTATGGAGTAGCATCTGCTGCTTTAAATTATTTTGATAAACCTTTAGACGAAATTACAATTGCAGAAGCTGCTCTTTTGGCAGCTATGCCAAAGGCACCGGGTAAAATTAACCCTATAACAAATTATGATAGGGCAATAGCTAGAAGAAATTGGGTTTTAAAACGAATGGAAAAGGATGGTTATATTAATAAAACACAGCTTAATAGCTCTATAAATAGTGAAATAGAACTAAGAAAAAGGGCTAAAAATGATGACTATTTCAATTATGGAGCTTTTGTGGAAGAGGTTAGGAAAAATGTTATTGGTAAGTTTAATGAAAAATCACTTATGGAAGATGGACTTGTTATAACCAGTACCATAGACCCACTCGTACAAAAATCGTTAGATATAGCACTAAAAGATGGTTTAGAACAATATGATAAACGCCATGGCTATAGGGGAGCATTGGGAAATGTATTTAAGGATAAGGAAGAATTTAAAGAAAAGTGGCCTGAACTTCTAAAAAAATTTGAAATAAAAGAGTATTATCGTCGTAATTGGAAAAGAGCGGTAGTTCTTAATTTTGATGATGCGAACCAAAGAATTATTATAGGTTTACTAAAAAACGAGGATACTCCTGTATATGAATATGATGAAGTTAATATTATTGATGATATCGAGGTAAAAACTAGTTATATCACACTAAAGGATGTTAAATGGGCTATAAATCCGGCTCTAATTAATATGACAAAAACCGATGTTGACGGTAATGAAATAAAAATTTCCTATAGTGTAGATATTATTAGGGACGTAAATTTGGAAGTGGGTGATGTTATTTTTGTAGGAGAGACTAAGAATAGCGGATATTCACTAAAGCAGACTCCGGAAGCAAATGGAGCAGCTGTAGCTATAGATTTACATAACGGTAGGATATTAGGAATGGTTGGCGGTTATATAGATTCCGAAACTAATTTTAATAGAGCTACTCAAGCTAAAAGGCAACCGGGTTCTGCTATTAAACCTTTTGTTTATTTAACTGCTTTTGAGAATGGTTATACACCGGCCGACACCATAATGGATGAAGAAATAGCTTTATTTCAAGGGGACAATCTGCCACTCTATAGACCAAGGAATTTTGATAATAAATTTCATGGGTTGGTAACTTTGAGAAGAGCTTTACAGAGTTCCTACAACGTATCAACTGTTAGATTAGCGGAACAAGTTGGTCTCAGAAAAATTACACAAACCATAAGAAAATTTGGTATCAATAACAGGCCAAAAAGAGTTTATTCGGTTGCTCTGGGTTCCCTGGAAACTCATCTGGTGGATATGGTAAGAGCCTATGCTATGCTAATAAATGGTGGTAAAACTATAGAATTGGAAAATATCGAAAAAATACATGATAAATATGGTAAAACTATCTTCAAAAGAGACAAAAGAATATGTGAAAAATGTACTGTAAGACGAGAAGATATACAAAATATTGAGGTACCATTTTTAGAAGATGAACGCAAAAGTATTACAGATCCAGCTAGTGCTTATCAAATAACCTATATACTTGAAGGAGCTGTAAAATATGGTACCGCTTGGCGAGCTAGAAACATCGGTAAACCAGTTGGAGCAAAAACCGGTACCAGTAATGACTTTAGAGACGCATGGTTTATAGGTTTCTCCCCGGATTTTGTTGTAGGCGTTTATATAGGTTTTGATGATAATAGGTCTCTTGGTGAAAATGAAACGGGCTCCAGAGCAGCTGCTCCTACGTTTACAGAAGCTATGAAAACTATATTGGCAGATAAACTATCAACTCCTTTTAGGATACCAGATAATATAACCTTTAGAAAAATAGATGTTTCTACCGGAAAAGAACCGACTCTTGCCTCTAATAAGAATAGTATAATACTGGAAGCTTTTAAAACAGATAATGCTAATACACCTAAAAAAAATATAAATGGTAACTCAGATTATGACGATATGTTGAATGAATTTGGTATAGATATTGATTCTATAAATGAGATGGAGAATATAGATAATATGATGAATAACGATGATATCTCTAACAATAAAGAGGAAAATGGGGAAGAAAACAAAGAAAATGAAGAAAATAGGGAAAACGAGACCAAAGAAACTGAAGAAAAATTAGAAGAAGATAATGCTACAGATCAACAAATTGATAATGGTGGCTTTACATTGGAGGATTTTTTATAAAAATATATGAAGTTTCGGTATGATAGTTATAGGAGTTGACCCGGGATTGATAAAAACCGGCTATGGTATAGTAAAATATAGGGATGGTGTAATATCCTATGTTACTAGCGGAACAATTTTTACAAATTCACAAATATCGATAGAACAGAGATTAAAGAATATTTTTTGTAAACTATCTGATATTTTGGATACCTATAAACCAGATTTTTTTTCTATAGAAGAAACTTTTGTTAATAATAATCCGATGAGTTCGCTGAAGCTCGGCCAGGCTAGAGGTATAGCTATATTATGTGCTGGTCTCAAAAATATACCGGTGCATGAATATAAGCCTAACACTATAAAAAAAAGTGTTACGGGAGTGGGTAAAGCCGCTAAAAATCAAATTGGTATGATGGTAAAATGTCTTCTTCCGGCTGTTGATTTAAAAACTGAGGATGAAGCAGATGCTCTGGCTATAGCAATTTGTCATGTTAATAATTTCGGGTTTGGCAGGAGATAATGCGGTATTATGGATATACTATTTAGCCCTAATAGATTTGGTTCCTTGGGTAATTATTTTAATTCTTAAAATTTTAAACTACTAAGATAGTGATAAAAAAATAAGAAATTTGAAAAATGGATATAATAGGATTGTATAAATATATATTAGTTTATACTAATATTTATTCATATTATTGAAATTAATTTTTTATTTTATAGCATAAATATGTGCAAAGATTATTAACCTAACAACTGAACGAGTTAGTTTAATCAAAAATCTTACGAATTTTAATAACATTTTTAAGAAAATCGTGAGAGTTTTTATAGAAAGAGTAATTTACTTTTATTTTACTACAATTAGTATATTTATCTTTGTGACACAAGAAAGTCTTTATGGTTCCTTAAGAGCAATCCTACGGTATACAGGGCAGCAAACGGAATTTGAAGAATCAACTTTAAAAATTGATAATAAAGAACAACAATCACGATTTATGACAACTACTAATAATATTTTAGAAGAAAATAACCGACAGGAATATACTATTATAAATGATGATATTAGCAATAATCCAATTAGTACCAATAGCATAACATCTGAAGCTGAAATCAGTCCTGAAAGTATCATTAAAACAAAACTTAGAAGTGTGAATAATTTTAATAATATTACTGCAACCGATACAACTGAAATGCTTACTATTTTGAGGGAAGGTGAGGATGATAAGCTTAAAAACCAACTAAAGGCAAGACAACAATTACAAACAAAAACATTGGGAGAAGATGAAAATGATACTATAGATAAAACTAAATACGATAATGATGGCAACAACATAATTGTTTCTAGGGATATTCCGATTAAATTCGATAACAATAATAGTGATATAAAAATTAATTTCTATCCTAGAATAGCTTATGCCTTTAATAAAATTGCAAATGACAGTATTACTAATGTATCAAATATATTTAATAGTGATTTTTATAATAACAGTAAAGAAATTCAGAATGGTATAGTGGAATATTATAAAAAACCTGATAAATCTTTTAAAAAAGAAACTAAAAATAGCATAGAAAACCCCAAACTAATCAATACTATCTTATATAAAATACAAAAAGATGTTAGTTATATTTCTGGAAATATAACTAAGACTACTAATGATTTAAAAGAAACTAAAGAGGAAAATACATTTTTAAAGCAGAAAATTAATAAAATATATGAAGAGAATCAAGCAAATATGAATGAAATTAAGGAGTACATGAAAGAAACTAGAATAAATTATGAAGAAAGTACCAGATTATTAATAGAACAAAATAGGTTGTTAATAGAACAAAATGAAATGTACAAAAAACAGGCTAATAGTAATAATGGATTTGGGTTTAATTTTTATACGATAGGAGTACCTGTAGCTTGTGTAATAATTACCGGTAGTTTAATCTTCATAAGAGATAGAAGACAAAGAGTTGTTATTGAGAATATGATAGACAAAAAGTTATTACCATTAGTAACAAATATGAATCCGTTGATGACAAATATTGGTGAAATAAATAACATAGTTGAAGAAATTAAGGAATTAAAAAACGTTGTTAATGAAATGAAAAATGGATTTAATGGATTACAAGGAAATATTGTAAAAGAAATAAAGAATGGGTTTGATGAACTAAAATCTAGTATTGTTCTTTTGGCAGCAACTTCAATTGATGAAATAAAAGGAACAAGTGAAAAATTACTAAAATGTACTTGTGATTCATTAATGAATACAGTAAAAGGAATGATTAATTTTATCAAAAGTTATTTTGAATCTGCTAATAAAAAGTAATGAAAATGACTTTCTAATAAGGTAATAATATAATATAAAAGTTCCCTTCAATATGTGAGCTACTAAACAAATAATCTTGTCTCAAGAATGTCTCACATGTTTGTAGTGGGGTTATTTATTTATATTGAAGCTATATGGGATTACTTACTAATGGTTAGTTATGTTTAAATAATTGTTAGGTTTTTAAAAACAATTCATATTTGCTATAATTTTTATTCTCACACTATTTTGCCCCTATTTTCCATTATTTTTTATATAAAATTTATCAACCATTGGTAAGCAAACCTAATTATATTTTGGCACTATTCATCACTTTCACCTAATCTTTAAACACTTATTATAAAAATCGTATTTATATTAACCTTAACACTTCTTTTTCTTACTTAAGAATATATATTAAAAAAATGTGGATATAAATAACTCTTTAATATGAATTTTAGAATAAAAGTCTCTGGAATTAGAAAATGTATAAACAAATTTTATAAAAATTTTTTATTAATTTCTATTTTTAGAAGCATATATATAATATTATTAAAATAACCCCAACCTCGCTTTTTAAATTTTCTTAAATTCTTTAAAAGCCCTTG
>CAPZCD010000034.1 GCA_948744995.1 uncultured Rickettsiales bacterium
CAAGGGCTTTTAAAGAATTTAAGAAAATTTAAAAAGCGAGGTTGGGGTTATAATAAAAAGATAAAGAAAATAATAACAACAATAACATAATAAAGATAAATATAATAGCTATAGATGGAAACTATAGCTATTATAATAAAGTAATAATAAATAAAGGTTATAATATATAGATATTGTAATAGACATATAATAGATAAATCTGAAACTTGTTTGGTAGAGAATTATAACGCAAGTTTAAGATCTAGACTAGCTATGTTTAATAGAAGAACTAAATCCTCTATTCAAAAGATTTTAATTCTATGAATAATGCTGTATTTATGTGGATACATAGAGAGTTTTTGATGAATAATATTTTCTTAATCATATAATTGTAATAAAGTATTATTTGAATAAATAACTATAATGCAAACGTATAAAAATATTGGTGTTGATAACTAATAGTTTATTATAACTTAATAATAACTATATTAGTTCAATAATGATTTGTATATATTACAAACTTTTCTTTCTATATTATCTTATCCGGATACTCTGTACTATTTTTGTATAATTTATAATTAAGGGTTATCATATCAAAATATTCTTGGAATAAAAATATTAAAGAGTATATAAGAATTAGTTTGATGTATTTTATATAAGAGTGGATTAGTATATTATGTAAGAGTAGCTTTGTATAATAATCTTATATAAGAGTGGCTTAAAATAGAGGGTTTTATGATGGGATGGGATGGGTAGTGCCGATAATTTTTAAGGCTATTGACTAAATAAAAATATTATATATGATAACTACGTATACATAAATACATATTTCCTTTATTTATTATTAGACGTCGACTCCAGTGGGAGTCGATGGTTTTTTGTTTACTTATGATACAAGACATTATTTATCCAAAAGACAGAAATGATTTCAGAAATTGGTTATTCAATAACCATAACAAATGCAAAGGTATTTGGTTAGTATTTTTTAAAAAATCTTCACCAAAATTTAATCTATCCTATTCAGATGCTCGAGACGAAGCTCTATGTTTTGGCTGGATAGACAGCACAGTCAAAAAAGTTGATGACGACAGTAGAAAACAATATTTTTCTCCAAGAAAAGCCAATAGTATATGGTCAAAGTTTAATCGAAACAAAGTTCAAGAATTAATTGAACGTGGTCTAATGACAGAATATGGATTAAAAGTTATTGAAGAAGCAAAAAGAAAAGGCAATTATTTTTCTTATAGTGAAGTTGAAGAACTAATAATTCCCAAGGAGTTACAGCTAATTTTTAATAAAAAACCAGCCCTAAAAAATAAATTTGAAAATTTAAGTTATATCCAAAAGAAACATATATTACATATGTTATTCATTTTAAAAACAGAAGAAGCACGAAAAAGGAAGGTTAATTATATAGTAAATTATCTAGATAAACTAACAAATCCCAATAAACATATTCCCAATAATAATAAAATTAATTACAACTATAACCCAAAATAACTATTCACAGATTTAGCAACCGATTCCGCCACCTTAAACCTATAGTTACTAGATCTTAAAAGTTCTTCATCATACCTATTAGACAAAAAACCCAATTCTATTAGCACCGAAGGATAATCAGGCATGGATAGTACAGTAAATTTAGCATGCTTATGAGGTTTATAAAGCATATCTACATCAGATTTATTAAAATTATCTATCAATAATCTGGTAAATTTTTCAGAATTAGCCACTTTATTTTTCATATTTATATCATTTAGCACACTATCCATACTGTAATAGCTATGTCTGCCGCCTAAACTATTATTCAAAAACGTATATATAGATAAGCCTCTGGCGTTTCTGCTAGGGTTAGAATCCGAGTGTATTGATATAAACAAATCTGCATTCTTTCTAATCGAAAAAATGACCCTATTTTTTAGGGAGATAAACCTATCATCTTCCCTAGTCATATATACCTTCAAATTCTTATTTTTTTGCAATTTTTTTCTAATTTCATTAGCAAAATCCAGATTTATATTCTTTTCTTTTACCTTTCTATATTTTCCAATAGCACCCGGATCATTTCCACCATGACCAGCATCTATAACCACAACATAGGTATTTTTTACTACTTTTTTAGTGGTTTTTTTCTGATTTTCTGCAGTTTTTTTAGTTTCCTTTGCTATTTGATCTATAAATTTATTTAAATCTACCCCATCATTATTCTGTTTTTCCAAATTTTCTGCAACTTTTTCATCTATAATATTATGTAGAGCTATCAATTCTTCTAAATTATCGGCCTTGACATTATCCATTATAAGTTCATCAAGTGTTACATCACTTACCTCTTTTATCAAATCATCCATAGTTTTTTCGCTACTGGTTGTATTACCTCCAATCTTAGTAGATAAAAAATTCTCAATATTTTCAAATTCCTGCTCCCTCTTATAAATATCAACAACCAACTGATAATTTTTACTATTTTTATTAGGCTCTATATATAAATATCTCTTTAGACTGTTTGTTTTTGAATTTATTTCATATTCTATAGAGTTATTGTGTATTTCATATTTCAATCCAAGACAATCATCCTGTGGTTTTGTAGTATTCTGTAGTCTAACATATATCTTTTCACCCAGTTGATAAACAAAATATGATGGTTTTTTCTCAAGTTCAAAAATTATTCGGTAATAGTCATTTCTATCCTGTTTTTTACAATTTAAAATTGTTGCTGAATATGATTTATTGTAGTTGCATAAAAATAATATCCCAAAAAATAAACATAAAGAAAACTTGTAACAGTAGCTACTGTTACAAGTTCTACAACTTACAACCGCCACTTGTTTCAGTTTGCCATAACTACATACAAATAACAAAATAAATATTATTGGCAACATCAAATCGTTTTTTGATTTTTTTCAATCGTATCTTCTATGGTTCTCATCAAAGTATTTTTATCCAAATCTTTATAATCAGAATAGCTAATTATTGGCATAAATTTGACGGTTATAACACCAGGTTTTTTTATAAATCTTCCTTTGGGCCAAATATTCCCAGAATTCAAAGATATAGGTAATATGTCAAGTTTATTAACACTTGCTATAGCTAACAGCCCTGGTTTATAGGGATATTCAGTTGCACTACTATCTACCGGAACTCTAGTACCTTGCGGAAATATAAGAAAAGTCTTTCTTCCACTCTCAAAATAACTTTTTGATTTCTTTAGTAAATTCTTCATTGAAGCTAAACCGTCATTTCTATCAACTGTCATATTTCCGACTCTATCCAATGCAGGGCCAAATATTGGCAACATCATTATCTCTTTTTTTGAGACGCAAACCGGATAATCCGGTAAAAATGCATAGAGAAAGTAGCATTCCCAACTTGATTGATGTTTAGAAACCGCTAAAAAATTCCCTTTAGTTATATTTTCTGTTCCCAGTAGTTTATAGTCAACACCACAAATAGCCTTTAGCATAGTTATATTACGCATAGCCCATGCTTTTGACCTTCTTAAAAATCTTTCTCTATTATGAAATAAATTTAAATCGACTAATGTAAAACCAAGCAATATAGCATTTATAATAAAACAAATATCATACAAAACCGATCTTAAAAAATATATAATTATCATCGCTTCTTTAATTCCTCAAGTTCCCACCTAGCTCTAGGCGGTATTGTAAGCGGATCTAATAGACCCAGATTATACCTCTCCAGAGCAGCATTAGCAATCATTATACCATTATCTGAACATAATTCAAGTGGTGGGGTTATGAGGTTACAGTTGTGGCTATCACATATGTTAGTCATGTGCTTTTTAATATATTGATTAGCACTAACACCACCGGATATAACAAAAGTTTTTATATTACCATATTCAGCCATAATATTTATTAGCCTATTTTCCAGAATATCTACAACTGTTTTTTGAAAAGAAGCACATATATCTTTCCTGTCAGTATCTGTTAGGTTGGTGATTTTGCCAACATCAAGTCTAACAGCAGTTTTTAAACCGGAAAATGAAAAATTAAACCTATTCTCAAAGAAATCATCTTTATTTTTATGATCTATCAGTGGTTTTGTGAATTTAAATCTATTTTCATCACCATCTTTAGCCAATTTTTCTATTTTGGGTCCACCCGGATATTCTAAACCTATAACTTGCGCTACTTTATCAAAAGTTTCTCCTAGAGAATCGTCAATAGTTTCACCAATTTTATTATAGTTACCAACACCATTAACTATAAGTATTTGACAATGCCCTCCTGAAAGTAGAAATAAAATAAACGGAAATTCTATATGATTCGTTAACCTACAGGTGAGCGCATGTGCTTCAAGGTGATTTATAGCTATAAATGGTTTTTTCAAAACCGATGCGAGAGTTTTGGCGAACATTGTACCCACCACAACCCCCCCTATAAGACCGGGACCAACGGTAGCAGATATAATATCTAGTTCATCCGCATTAATATTGGCTCTTTCTAAGGTTTTTAAAAAAACCTTGTCAATTACATCCAAATGATTTCTGGAAGCGACTTCTGGAACAACTCCACCAAATTCTTTATGGATATCAATTTGAGAAACAACTATGTGTGAGAGCACTTCCTTTTTTTCGTTTATGATAGCTATCGCTGTTTCGTCACAACTTGTTTCTATGCCTAGAATATTCATAACTATTGTTTTGGTGTGAAGAATATTATAACAAGTATTAGGGTGTAAAACAGTATGTCTTTGTAGCTATTCAGGTAGGAATATTTGTATAAAATAAAAAATGATATTGCAGATATTATTGTTATGTAAAGCATCGTCTTAATAATTTTTTGTAATTTTAGGTGATTTATTGAATAAGTAAAGATGTAAATGATAAATAAATAGTAAGTTTTATAATTTAGTAGTGTCAGTTCCTGTAATCATTTTATTGATACATATACTGATAAATTTTTCTTATAACAACACAGAGAGGTATTACCTTTACAATCTAATTTTATAACTATTTTGTTTTTTGCTTACAGATTAACTATCCAAACTCTTTCTCCATTTTACACAACTTCTCATAAAATCACTCAAATACTCCCCCTCCATCATCTTTTCAAAATTATTAACCTCATAACCACTCCTAAGATCCTTTATTAGCTGATACGGATGCATAAAGTAACTTCTTATTTGGTACCCCCAACCATTATTTGTTTTTTTACTATTTAATTTATCATTTTCCTCTATCCTTTTTTCTCTTTCCAATTCATAAAGCCGAGATTTTAACATTCTCATAGCTTCTTCTTTATTTTGATGTTGTGAACGTTGGGTTTGACATTGAACTACTATTTTGGTTGGCAAATGAGTTATTCTTACAGCAGAATCAGTTTTATTTACATGTTGTCCACCCGCACCCGACGACCTATAGGTATCTATCCTTAAATCATTTTCATTTATATCTATTTTTATTCTATCATCCACAAGCGGATAAACCCACACACTGGAAAAACTTGTTTGTCTTTTACCATTTGCATTGTAGGGCGACATCCTAACCAATCGATGTACTCCACTTTCATTTTTTAACCAACCAAAAGCATTTTCTCCATTAACTTGTATAACAGCGTTTGTTATACCAGCTTCTTCCCCATTTTGTATATTCAGCAAACTAGTTTTGTAGTTACTATCGCTACACCATTTGATATACATTTGTAGTAACATATTTGAAAAATCACAAGCATCAGTTCCACCAACACCAGTATTTATCTCCAAAAAACAACTATTTTTATCTTCTTCTTCATCAAACATTGATTCTATTTCAAAATTATCTACTAATTTTAGCAGTGATTTTAGATTATCATTTAATTCTTTTCCCAGTTCAACATCATCCGGACACATATCTATTAGTTCTTTGTAGGAGCTATTGCTACTTTTGTAGCTATTATATTTTTCAAGCAGATTATCTATATATCTCTTTCTTTTTAAAAGATTTTCAGCTTCATTTTTATCATTCCAAAGGTTTTCGTTGTTTGTTTTATTATTGAGATCAACCAATTCACATTCTAGCCTATCAATATCAAAGATACCCCCATATATTTGCTAATAAGGTATCTATTTGCTTCACTAATTCTTTGTTTTCTTCCAGATACATAACTAAATATTATAAACTATGTAAATCATATAATATAAAAATTGTTTTGAAAGTCAAAAATAAAAGTAGTTGCTATTTGATAAAAAAATAATATAATACTACAAGTCTGTCCTAATTTAGAAAAAATTTATGAGTAGAATGAAAGGTTATTGTTTATTAGCGTTATTTTTTTTGACGTTTTCCTGCATGACAGTAAAAGAGAATGGATCTATGTTTATAGATGATAAGGAGAAGATAGATAATTTTGATACCTATAATTTTTCTAAAGAAGATTTGATTAGAAATTTCGGTGAGCCAACCTTTGAGTTAGAAGATGGAACATGGTTGTACTATAATTATAAAACAAAAAATTTAAATTTTTTGAGAGAAAAGATAAATGAAGAACATATATTATTTGTTCGATTTGATAAAAATGATAAAATTACAAGCTATGCCTATAAACATAGGGATAATCTTAAAAGTATTTTGGATATAAAGATTGATGATAAAAATGAAAATGATAATACTATGATGGATATGCTAAAGGGAATTGAGTTTAGACCTTTAAATTAATATCTGTTCGTTAACTTTTTTAGATTGAATTTATTTGTCTTTAGCGCATAAATCTATTACAACTGCCAAATAAAGTATAAATTTTATTCATACTCGGTAAATTTCTTAAAGTTATTTTTTCTTACTAAAAAATAAAACCTTTTTAAATTTTCAAAATCTCTTGAACTTACATTTTTTTACCATATTCTTATGAAAAAAACTATAACAGTGAGCGAAAAAAAATTTCTAATTCTTGATTTTGACGGAACATTCTATAAAACACCAGTACCACAAGAACTGGAGGATGCCATTGATCTATCTATGTTTAAGCTTTTTACGGATAAACTTAAAGTTAAAAAAAATGCAAATGAAGTTTTAAAAAAATTAGACAAAGAATTTGAAGAATTTGACAGATCTGAGTTTACGCATGAGGAACTGATTTATTTTAGTGATAAAACAAAACCATTTTCTGTTTATTTAGAAGAAAGTAAAGATGATAAAGACAAACTTATGATTACAAGAGCACTTGTAAAAATGATAAAACCAAACGGAATTGGAAATCATCGTGTATCAAGTATGTTGAATCTAGATTTAGATATATCACAGAGTGATATTGAAGATTACTACAGAAAGTATGCAACCATTGATTATAAAAATATTGAGAGAAACAGTCTTGTTGAAGAAGTTATATATAATGCAAAAAGAAATGGTTATTTAATGTTTATATATACTGATAATTCAAAAGAAAATGTTATGTCTGGCATGAAAACTTTAGGATATGATTCTAATGATTTTGAACTTATAATAGATATGTTTGATTGTAATGGTGGTACAACAAAAAAAATGGATGAAGGAATCGATGCGTTTAAGAAAATAATGGAATCGTATTGTGAAAAAAATAATATTGAATATAACCTCTCTAATTTTATGTTTTATGATGACAATCTAAGAATTTGTGATTCTATGGCATCAAATGGAATACAAAGTTTTCATGTTTTACCTACAGAAATAAAACAGGTTAAAACTCAACATGTAAAAAAGGTAGTTACGAATATGACATTAGCGACACAGCCTCTTGGTCCTATATCATTGGAACCTATATCTTTATTTACTTTTTCCATTTCTTTAATTATTATATTACTTTTTCATTTAATAGGATTATTCTAATAGAAAATTCTGATAAAAATATAAATTATATTCAATAACAATGGATTGGTCTGATCAAATATATTTAAATATTAAACAAAAGTTTAAAATAAGAAATTTGCGTTTTTTGTATATTTGGAGATTTAACGGCCAAGTGTTTAAGTTACAGTACCTATCCATTCACCAAAAAAATAATTGAAATTATAAACAATAGGTATAATTTACTTAACAAAATGTTTTAAGTGATGATGCAGGAAGTTTTATCAAGCAAAGTTATAGATAAAAATTACAGCTCCTATCGAGAGTTTTTTTACAAAAAAAAAGAATTTATAGCCCTTAGTGAGCTATTAAAATTAACAGAAATTATAAATGCAGAAACTATAAATCCACAAGATAAAATATATAATGTTGAAACCATAACCAGAGCCAAAAATGGTGAAGCAACATTTCTATCGGGAGCATTTCTATCAAGTGGCAAATATATTGAGGAGCTAAAAGATACTAAAGCTGAATTTTGTATAATAGATGAAAAACATAAGGAGATACTACCAAAAGGAACAAAAGCTATAGTAGTTAAAAACCCTTATTATGTCTATACTTTGCTATTAAACTTATTGTATGCAGTTCCTAATTTTATTTTGGAACCTAAAATATCCGACAAAGCTACCATTAGCAGTACTGCCGAGATAGGAAATGGTGTAGAAATACAAGCGGGCGTTGTTATAGAAGATGGAGTTAAAATAGGTGATAATTGTAAAATCTGTTCCAATGCTGTTATAGGCCGTAATTGTACCATCGGAAACAATAGCTATATAGGTTCAAATACCACAATATTGTACTCTAAGATAGGTCAAAATGTTATCATACATAACAATACATCCATAGGTCAATGCGGTTTTGGTTTCGTGCATGAAAAAGGATTTAATTATAAAATACCGCAACTTTGTATAGTTGAAATTTCGGACTATGTTGAAATTGGCTCCTGTGTAGCTATAGATAGAGGAGCACAAAATAATACGCGTATAGGTAGATGTACAAAAATAGATAACCTAGTACAGATAGCTCATGGCGTTCAAGTTGGAGATGGTTGCTTTTTTTCGGCACAAGTAGGAATAGCTGGAAGTGTAAATATCGGCAATTACGTTCAATTAGGTGGTAAAGCTGGAATAGCCGGTAATATAAGAATAGGAGATATGGCACAAGTAGCTGCTAACAGTGGAGTTATGAAGAATGTTGAAAACGGTTCTGTTGTTGCTGGAGCTCCAGCTATGCCGATAAGAGATTGGCATAGAACAACGATTTTATTAAAAAAACTATTAAAAAAAGAGAAGTATGAGTAATGATATAGAAATTAGTGAAATATTAGAGCTTATACCACATAGACATCCTTTTTTATTGGTAGATAAAGTTATAAATTACAAAGAAGGAGAGTCTTGTGTTGGTATAAAAAACTTAACCTATAATGAGAATTTTTTCCAAGGGCATTTTCCTGATAATCCGGTTATGCCGGGGGTACTTATTATAGAAGCCATGGCTCAATCGGCAAGCATTTTGGTATCTAAACAACTGCAAAAAAAGGCTAGAGGTAGCTTAGATGTACTTTTTACTAATATAGCAAATGCCAGATTTAAAAAAGTTGTGAAACCTGGCGATAGATTAGAAATGTTTGTCAAAATAATTAAAAATAAGCTTAATATTTGGTTTTTTGAGGGTGTAGCTTCTGTCGATGGAAGCATAGCTGCTGAAGCAGAATTTTCCGCCATGTTAGTCAGGAAAAAACAATCATGAAAGAAAAAACTATAGCAAATAACCTCATTGTAGATGGTATTGGGTTGCATTCTGGTCGGAGAGCATCTGTTGAGTTTGTACCATCATCTTGTGGATATATTTACTTTAATGACAAAAATGATCCAAAAAAGCAGCTAAAAGCACTATTCAGCAATGTGGTTGACACAAATTTAGGTACAACTATAGCAAATGTAGAAATGAAGGTTCTAACCATAGAACATCTTATGGCGGCTCTGTGGGCTTGTGATATAAATAGTTTGGAGATTAGAATAGATGGTACTGAAATTCCAATATTGGACGGTAGTTCCTTCAAATTTATAGAAAAAATAAAGTCGGTCGGTATAACTTGGATAGAAAAAGATAGAAAATATCTACTAATAAAAAAAGAGGTTATGATTAGCGAGGATGATAAATTTATAAAAATATCTCCTAGTGATAGTTTCTCGATTGATATGAAAGTCCAATATGACTATGGTTCAATAGGCGAGCAACATCTTTTATTCTCAGGTCAAAAGGATGATTTTATAAACGAAATATCGAAAGCAAGAACTTTTTGTAGAGAAAAAGATATAGAAAATATGCGTAGTATGGGTCTTATTAAGGGTGGTAGTTTGGATAACTCTATAGTTTTTGATGAAAATCGCCCTATAAATGAGACGGGTTTGAGGTATAAGGATGAAGTTGTAAGGCATAAAATATTAGATTGTGTTGGTGATCTCTATAGTTGTGGTTTTGATATTATTGGAAAAATAGAAGCCTATAAGAGTGGTCATACTCTTGATAATCAGCTTGTTAGAAAAATTTTTAGTGATAATCATAATTATTTGATTAGGTGATTTTCACTAATAGGTAATTGGTCATTGATGCAAAAATAAACAACATTTTGTGCATTTGTATCGTAGAGATATTTATTGTGTGAGCTTTTGCTAACAATTATTTACTACCCATTGACTATAAGATAAATATGTTATATATATGAAATTATATTCATAATTATGAAAAAAGATTTTATGGAAAAGAAATTTTTGAGATTAGTAACGATTTTAGCTTTAATAACTAACGTTCCAATCAAAGCAAACACTAGAACCTCAGTTTTTAATATTTTTTCAAATACTAAGACCTTAATTACCGATTTATTAGGAGGTACCAAATTTGTATACAGTTCTGGTCTCATTTGCGACCGATATGATAAATTAACTTTTATTGGAACCGAAAATGGTGATTTTGTAAAAGCAACAAACAGTTCAGAAGCTTTTTGTGGTATTAAAACTGTTGGAGGTTTCGTATCAGATAAGTTTGTTGGTGATCTCTTTTGTGGTTGCGTGTCTAAAATGGGTTTTAAGGCGGATCTTATTGATAATGATACTGCAGATGAAGATACTATTACTAATAGAAATAGCCTTGCAAAAGAAGGATTTTTTAGTAGGAGAAAATTTTTAGTTTCAATTTGGAGCATTTGGAATATTTGGAGTGCCTATAAAGCTTTAAGTGTTATTTTTAATTATGTAAAAAATACAAATATTCTGCCGGATTTTGGAGATGTTAATATAAATTTTGAAGGAGTTATCTAGTGAATGGTGCTTATGGGGCTAAATACCAGTAACTTATAGTTTTTAAACCTTTTATTAAATAATTTTTTCTGCAAATCACTTAACTATTGACATAATAGCAAAATTGTCTATAATATAAGAGATATAATACTAATTATATTAGAGGGATTTTATGGAAAAGAAATTATTTTCAAGACTAACAGTAGCTTTAATTTTAGCTATTGTTGTTTCAATTAAATTAAATGCTAAAGTCATATGCAGTTCTGGTTATATGTGTGAAAACAAGAATAAGTATTATGTCGCCGAAATCAATAATGATAACTTTAGAACGCTAACAAACAGTTCAAAAACCTTTTGTGGTGTCAAAACAATATTAGGTATCCATGCAAAAACCCCTATTGGTGGTAACATGTTTTGTGGTTGTATACATAGAATAGGTCCTGAAGTTAATCTTGCTACTAAAGCAAATACTAATGAAAATATTAATAACGAAAATAGTAACTTCTTAAAAAGAGGCTTTTATACTACTTCTAAAATTTTAGCGGGTATTTGGAGTATTTGTGGAGCTTTGAATAATGTGTATACTATTCTTAATTATTTATGGGATAAACTAAAAATAGACTTTGGAGACTTTGATATAGATCTTGAAGGAGTGCTATAATAGTATCAAAAATTATACTGAAATGGGTAGCGAATACATAATTTTACAGTTTTTGATCTTTATAAACAATTTCCCTGCTAGACGTTTAAATATTGACAGAAGACAAAAAATTATACATAATATCTAATATATTAGGAGGCTTATTATGGAAAAGAAATTTTTAAAATTAGGAGTACTGTTAATTCTAGTTATGAGTATTTCAGCTAAATCAAATGCAAATGACATTTTAAATAAATTAAATAATGTAGGAAAAACGATTGTTGGTACTTTTCCGAATGTTAAGTTTACATTTAGCGCCGGCTTTGTTTGTGATAGATATGAAATTATAACTTTTGTTGGAATTGAGAATGGTAAACTTGTAAAAGCAACAAATTTTTCAGAAGCCTTTTGTGGTATTAAATCTTCAATAAGTATTGAATGGGAAAATGGTTATTGTAGCTGTGTAGAGAAATTAGGTCCTACGGATAATCTTGATAATATAATTACTGAGAACGTTAAGGATACTGAGAATATTGTTAATAAGAAAAGTTTCTTTAATAAAAAAGCTCTATTTACCTTTGGTGCGTTTGCTTGGAATGCATGGAATGTTTGGAATAATGCGAATGCTATTCTTAATTATTTAGGAAATAAACTAAAAATAGATCTTGGAGACCTTGATATAGTAGATCTTGAAGGGGTACTATAATTATTATCTTCTATAAATAGATGTCGTAATATGAATTATATATAAAAATATGTAATTCCTATTTATTTGTTATAATAATTTAACCCCAACCTCGCTTTTTAAATTTTCTTAAATTCTTTAAAAGCCC
>CAPZCD010000035.1:0-643 GCA_948744995.1 uncultured Rickettsiales bacterium
AGGGGTTGAAGCAGAAGCTAAAACAGTAGCTGTTAAAGAGGATGATAAATAAGAAGAATGATACAACTGGTACTAACTAGTACTAATAACCAGAAATTCTTAGTTGTTAGATAACTAAAATCCCAAGTAAGTATTTATAATGGGATTTTGGTTTGATTTATGATGAATAATAAATAAACAATTCCGATGCGAACATGTGGGTATTATCAGAATAAAAAATAGTTTTGTAGTTAAAAATGGTTATCGGAGGTAGGGTAGGGTGGTGTATTATTTGGAAAATTCAGTTCTATTATCTGATAAATAATGTGAATTACTGAAATTTATCCCCTTGATGTATTTTATATTTAACCCCAATTTTACTTTTCCTTACTTAAGGAGATACTGAAAATAAGGATAAATACCTCTTTCAAGATAAAAACATGATAACTTTTATTAAAGTTTACTAATATTTACCATTAAACAAGTATAATTTTTATACTTAAAAGTATGTTTTCTTATTTTTCAATATATTTTAAATTTAAAAAGTGAAGTTGGGGTTAAATTAAATTAGTTAAAGTATAAATAATAAAGGTCCTCTCCACCCCCTGACCCTTAAACTCTTCACTTTAAACTAATCTTCAGTTAAGAACAATTACCTGAAATT
>CAPZCD010000035.1:661-12514 GCA_948744995.1 uncultured Rickettsiales bacterium
ATAGTTTTAGATAATCTATGAATAGAATAAACCAAAAGAAAAAGAAAAATATAAAATACCAATAATATCAAAATAAATATAGCAAAAAATAATAACAATAGTAGTAATAACAACAATAGTAATGACAATAATAGTCATAACAAGTTATTATGTCTCTACTGTGGTGGAGAACATATCAATAGAAATGGTCACAAATATAATAGACAAAGATACATATGTAGAGACTGTAAAAAGTCATTCAGTGATGGTGACAATAGAATAAAGAGAGATATTTATATATATTTTATCATTAATATTATAATATAAGCTACAGCATTTGCAGTAATGTTTGGAGTTTTATAGAAAGATATTTATTATTTATTTTATATCCTAGCTAATTTTTATATTATATTGAATATCTAGTTAATTTTTTATGTTGAAGATCTAATACCAAGGTTGGTTAAAATATAAAATTATTCATTACTATATTTTTTCACATATAAACTAATTAAAGATCAAAAAATCAATTTTTATATAATCCTAAAAAAATATTAACAGAAAACACTTTATATCAAAAGTTATGAAGGATTTTTTAATTATCTACCAGCTATTAATATCCTTAATTACTTTCTCTATTCTTCACAATATCATCAATTTTAACAAGAATCGACAAGATTCTTTCCAGTTGATCCAACCTAATCATATTAGGACCATCAGAAGGAGCATTATCAGGATCTTGATGAACTTCCGCAAAAACAGCAGCAACACCTACAGCTACAGCTGCTCTAGCTATAACTTCCGCCATTTCTCTGTTACCAAGGGTACAACCATCTCCAGCCCCTGGTCTTTGTACCGAGTGCGTGCAGTCACAGCAAACAGGACATCCAGTTTCTGTCATTATAGGATAGCAGGTCATATCATTAATGAGGGTATTATAGCCAAAAGATGTACCTCTATCACACAAAATCACATCTTCGTTACCGAAATACTTCATTTTCTCATATATAAAATGTGTTTCTTTAGGCGACAAAAATTGTCCTTTTTTTATATTAACAGGTTTATGTGTTACAGCAGCGGCTCTAAGCAAATCTGTCTGTCTGCATAAAAATGCTGGTATTTGTATAACGTCTATAACATTAATTATAGGATGTCTAAATTGCTCTTCCGTATGAAAATCAGTTATTACAGGACAACCAGTTTCCTTTTTAACTTCCCTAAAAATATCGGTAGCAGCATCTATACCAACACCTCTTTTCGATTTTGCACTTGTTCTATTCGCCTTATCAAAGGATGCTTTAAAAATATAATTAACTCCAACTTTATCACAAATATTTTTTATAGATTTAGCTATCATTATAGAGTGTTCTAAAGTTTCAAGCTGACAAGGTCCTGCTATTAATGTAAATCTCTCATCATTTGAAATATAAAAATTCCCTGCTTTGATTCTTCTATTATTATTCATATTTAATTAGTCTCCCAAAAATTTAATTTTTGTAAATATCTAAGCCTTTCCACAGCATTGTTTATATTTTTTCCCAGAACCGCAAGTGCAAAGATCATTTCTACCAAGTTTAGTACCGGAGTTAACCACTTTGTTTTTGTCAGTTTTTTTATCCAGAATATTTTTTTTCGCTCTAATACTTCCCCCTACTAGGTTTAGAAAATCTTTCCTTACATCATCCATATCTTCGCTCTTATTAGTTAATTGTCGCTGAGATTTTTCCGGTTTTTCTTCTTTTAACTTAACTTTGGCTAATATGCCAATTGAATCTTCATTTATTTTATACATTAAATCCTCAAAAAGATCATATGCTTCCCTTTTATATTCTATTAGTGGATCCTTTTGACCATAAGCCCTCAGGCCTATACTCTGTCTAATTTTATCCAGAGCATACAGATGATCTTTCCAAAGTTTGTCTATTGTCAACAGCATTATGTGTTTTTGCATCATTTGAATTATTTCTTTTCCATAGATATTAACTTTTTCTTCAAAAACTTTATTAACCTCTTTAGAAAGTTTCTCCAAAACTTTATCACTATCTATCTTTAGTGTAGTTTTTACATATTCTTCGATATCAAAATCTATTCCATAAATTCTTGATACTTCCTGCTTTAAGCCGTCCAAATTCCAGGTATCAACATTAACTCTAGATGGTGTGAATGTATTTATCAGCTCGTTATTTTTCTCGTTTATCATATATTCTATTTCCGGTTCAATAGAATTAGCAAACATAATATCTTTTCTTTCCTCAAAAATAACCTTTCTTTGTGTATTTACCACATCATCATATTTTAAGACATTTTTTCTCATCTCATAGTGCATATTTTCAACTTTCTTTTGAGCTTTTTCCAAAGATCTACTTATCCATGGATGAAATATAGCTTCATCTTCTTCCATACCGAGTTTAGTGAGCATACCAGCTAATTTATCAGAGCCAAATATTCTCATCAAATCATCCTCAAGTGAGAGGAAGAATTTAGATGTTCCAATATCTCCCTGTCTTCCGGATCTACCTCTTAACTGGTTATCAATTCTTCTGCTTTCATGTCTTTCAGTTCCGAGAATATACAGGCCACCGGCCTCAATAACTATTTCTTTATTCTTTTTATTTTCTTCCTGTAATTTATTTATAGCTTCTCGTTTTTGCTCGTCAGTCAAATTATCACTGCTTTCTATTTCATATAGATCCGCGTCAATAGAGCCTCCAAGTTTAATATCTGTTCCTCTACCAGCCATATTAGTAGCTATGGTAACAGCTCCTGGTTTTCCAGCTTGTGCTATTATATATGCCTCCTTTTCATGGTACTTTGCATTAAGTACATTATGTTTTATACCAACATTTTTAAGCATTTTTGATAATTTTTCTGATTTTTCTATGCTAACAGTACCAACAAGAACCGGTTGATTTCTGGTATTACACTCCTTTATTTGTTCCACTATAGCACGATATTTTGCGTCGGTTGTTTTATATATTACATCATCTTCATCTTTTCGTCTAACGGGAACATTAGTAGGAATTTCAAGTGTTCTCAGGTTGTAAATATACTCAAATTCAACAGCTTCTGTAGCAGCTGTACCGGTCATACCGGCTAGCTTTGGATACATCCTAAAGTAATTTTGATAAGTTATACTTGCTAGAGTTTGATTTTCATTTTGAATTTTTACCCCTTCTTTTGCTTCTAATGCTTGATGTAAACCATCAGAAAACCTTCTTCCATCCATTATTCTTCCGGTAAATTCATCAACAAGTAGAACTTGTCCGTCTTTAACCATATAATCAACTTCATTTTTAAATAGTTTATGAGCCTTCAGAGCCTGATTTACATGGTGAACTATATTTATATATTTTACGTTATACATATTATCGCCAGCATCAACTAGACCAGCATTTTGCAGAGCTTTTTCAACATATTCAGTTCCTTCTTCTGTTAGAACAACAGATCTTTCTTTTTCGTCTATGGAACATAGGGAGTCATCGAGTTTTGATATAATACTATTAACTGCTATGTATAAATTGGAATTATCGCTGGTAGCTCCGGATATTATTAGAGGAGTTCTAGCCTCATCTATAAGAATCGAATCAACCTCATCAACTATAGCATAGTTAAAATCTCTCTGACAAAGATTAGCTTTATCTATTTCCATGTTGTCTCTCAAGTAATCAAAGCCAAATTCGCTATTTGTACCGTAGGTAACGTCGCACCTATACGCTCTTTGTCTAGCATCACTGGACATATTCTGTAGTACACATCCTACCGTTAAACCGAGAAATTTATATACTCTACCCATCCATTCAGAGTCCCTTTTGGCAAGGTAATCGTTAACAGTAACTACGTGTACCCCCTTTTCTTCTAATGCATTCAAATAAGCAGCAAAAACGGCCACAAATGTTTTTCCTTCCCCAGTCTTCATCTCGGCTATAGCCCCGCGATGCAATGCCATAGCACCTACCAGTTGTACGTCAAAGGCTCGTAATCCAAGAGTTCTTTTGCCAGCTTCTCTAACAACAGCAAATGCTTGGGGTAGTATATGGTCTAGCGTTTCGCCGGCCTTCAATCTTGATTTTAGAATATTCGTTTGTTCTTTTATGCCCTCATCGCTTAAAGTAATGTAATTTTTTTCCAGATCATTTATCTGCTTAACAAGATCTCTCATTTTTTTTATTTCTCTACTGCTGGCTGAACCAAAAAGTTTTTCTTTAATACCTTTAAACATTTTTTAAAAACTATACATCCTGCTGGTATTATACATTAAAAGAAAGTTAATTTCAATATAATTTTGAATTTTGTGTTTTTGGTTTTAAAATTGATTGTTTGGATGTGTTTGGGTGGTGATTTAGAGAGTTAAGTATTCTAAATATTATGTATAATTATGTTACAAATTGTTAATGCACGTTACTCTAATAGATTTTGATTTTTAAAATTAACTTGTGTAACTTATGCATTAAAAATAATAATCAACCCACCACCTCAACCACAGCACCATTCAAATCACCAGTTAATTTTACCTGACAAGCCAATCTTGAGGTAGCAGTTAGATTTATATTACCATCAAGAACATCTTGTTCTCTATCAGAAATTTCCATTTTATCATAATGTTCTTCATCAAAACTAACATGACATTTTCCACAAGCACAGTTACCTTCGCAATTTGATTTTATAGCTATTTTATTTTCTAATAGGAATTCAAGTAATGTTTTATCTTCATCAGATAAAAACTCTAAAATGTTTTTATTAACTGTAATTTTAAAATTATTTTTTTGTTTCATAGATAAAATAAATATTGTTGTGTAGTATATAGTGATAATATGTAATAATAAGAAAAATTTATCAAGGGATGCTGCCAAAATTAACACTGAAATACTATTTAGAAATTTAAATTTTTTTCCAAAAGATTTAATTTTAATAAATTATATTTATAATAATAAACCATAGAGAAAATTACTTTTATAAATGTTTAAAATTAGATACAATGAGAAAGATTTTACCATTGAAAATGGTGAAGTAAATGGCTTTCAAATTGCAAAGATTGTAGCAGAAAATAGTAAAGACATAGTTGCAATGAAAGTTAACGGAAAAGACAGTGATTTATCAAAAACTATTTCAAAAGATTCTACCATAACATTTATAACTACTAATACAACAGAAGGTTTAGATATTTTAAGACATTCAACTGCGCATTTACTTGCGTACGCAATTCAGGAAATTTTTGCTAGCGAAAATCCAAAATTTGCTATAGGCCCGGTTATTGAAAATGGATTTTACTATGATTTTGATGTGGCTAACCCGTTTTCTGAAAACGATTTCGACAAGATAGAAAAAAAGATGTTAGAAATTGTTAAAAGAGATGAAAAATTTTTAAGAGAAGAGTGGAGCAGGAAGGAAGCTATAAAGTATTTTAACGATAAAAAGCAACAGTATAAGCTTGAGTTAATTGGTGATATACCGGAAGGTGAAACCATTAGTATTTATAAGGTTGGTGATTTTGTTGATCTCTGTAGAGGTGTACATGTTCCATCTACCAGATATTTAAAATATTTCAAACTTACAAAAGTTGCCGGTGCCTATTGGAGAGGTGACAGTAAAAATAAGATGCTGCAGAGAATATATGGAACGGCTTGGGCAGATAAGGATAGTTTGGAAACATATTTTAAGCTATTGGAGGAAGCGGAAAAACGAGACCATAAAAAAATCTGTCGAATAATGGATTTGGCTCATTTCGAACCAGAATTCGCACCCGGGGCTCCATTTTATCATCCAAAAGGTTTATTTATATACAATGAACTTATAAATTTTATGAGGAAAAAACAGCAGGATGCCGGTTATGTGGAAGTATCTACTCCCAGGGTTATGGATAGATCTCTATGGGAGACTTCGGGTCATTGGGAACATTATGGAGCACATAACTATTCGGGTTCTACAGAAGATGGTAAACAGTTTTGTATAAAACCTATGAATTGCCCTGGTGGTATACTTATTTATAAACAAGGTTTGAAGTCCTATAGAGATTTACCAATAAAAATGTCGGAGTTTGGGCGCGTAAACAGATACGAGGCAAGTGGAGCACTAAATGGTTTTCTTAGAGTTAGGGAGTTTACGCAAGATGACGCGCATATTTTTTGTACCGAAGAACAGTTGGAAGAACAATGCATAGAGACCGTTAAATTTATACTGAATATATATGATAGTTTTGGTTTTTCTAGTGACACAGTACGAATAAAATTATCCACAAGACCGGATGATAGAATAGGAAGTGATGAAATTTGGGATAAAGCAGAGAAAAGTTTAGCCTCCACTTTGGAAAAACTTGAGCTAAAATTTACCATATTCCCAGGTGAAGGTGCTTTTTATGGACCAAAACTTGAATTTGTTTTAAAGGATGCTCTCGGAAGAGATTGGCAAATAGGTACGCTACAGTTGGATATGAATTTGCCAAAAAGGTTTGAGATGGTTTATGTGGGAGAAGATGGTAAAAAGCATGAGCCTATAATGTTACACAGAGCGATACTGGGTTCCATTGAAAGATTTATTGGAATTTATATAGAGCATACTGAAGGTAAATTTCCGTTGTGGCTAAATCCGGTACAAGTAGCTATAGCTACTATAGTTAGCGAAGTGGATGATTATGCTGATAAATTATGCTCTATATTTACTAAAAATGGTATAAGGGCTTGTCTAGATAAATCAAATGAAAAAATAGGCTATAAGATTAGGGAACTATCTATACAGAAAATCCCATACATTCTAACTATAGGTAAACAGGAAAAAGAGAAAAATAAAGTAAATGTTAGGGTGTTGGGTGATACTAAAACCTGTGATTTTACTATTGATGAATTTATGAATATGGTAAAAACTAAGGTAGAGAATATGGCTTTAGATTATGATCTGGATTTATAGATGGTATTATTTTAAATAAATATATTTAAAGATTCTAAAATATGAAAAAAAGAAGCTCAAAAGTAGTTGATAAAATTAACAAAAAGTCCGAAAGACTAGCACTAATTTCTTATTTTTTGTTTTTTTTAAAGCTACTTTTAGCTATCTTGATAGCGATTACTATTCCGTTTTTATTTCTAATAGTATTTTTAATGAAAGAACCACAAGAAATTGAGGTTGTAAATAAATACATAGATCAAAAAATTATAGAAAATAACCTGATATCAAGATATAAGTATGACAATGCAAAAATAGGAATAGATAAAAAGCTTAGGCTAGACTTTAATATGTATAATGTAGAGCTGATTTATGACGATAACTTTGTTATTTTTCCGGAAATTAGCTTTAAATTTAATATACTGGATCTGCTACGAAAGAATTTTACTATAAGCAAGATAAAGGTAAGTAAATTTATTATATATTTAGGATATAGCCCATCAGATGACAAAAAATCAAGTAATTTAGTGGTAAATGATGTTGGCGAATTGCAATTCAAAATATATGAATTAATAAGATATATACATAGAGGAAATGATATTATTAATTCTCTATCTATTACTGATAGTTCTCTTTATATTTTTGACAAAAATAGTAATTCAGCGAATAAAATTGACATAGTTGATAGTAAAATAAAACTTTTTGGAAAACTAGGCGAAATTGTTAATATTGATACAAAAATCAAAATAAAAATTAATAATAGTAATGATTTTGTAAATACAGTTATTAATTGCTCTATAAAAAATAATGATGATATAAATTGTAGTTTTAATCTGAATAACTTTAAGGTTAATAGTATAGATTTTGTTGGTCTTTTAAAACCAAAAGATAATGAATTACAGGAATCTCTAAATAGTGTGGACGGTTTATTTAATTTTGAATCGGATTTGACTTTTTCTAACTATATAAACTTTAATGGAGCCACCTTTAAGTTGTATTCAAGTGCGGGAAGTTTTTTTATAAAACAATTGTTTGGAGATAAGGTTACCTATAAAAATTTAATGGTTGATGGTACAGTTGAAGGACTGGAACATATAGAATTAAAGACTGTTAAAACTAATTTTGTATCCAAGGAAATGATGGATTTTAAGTTAAGTTTGGACTATCATAAAAATCAAGATATGAAAATAGATATAGATATAGCTAATGCTTTTGTGAATGACATTAGAATATTTTGGCCGGTTTTTCTTGATGATAATGGTATAAGGGAATGGGTAGTAGAACATATCAAAGATGGAAGTATTAGTAATGCCTTTGCTTATATGAATTTTGAATTTACAGATGATACATTTGTTCTGAATTCTATAAAATCGGAAGTAAGTTTTTATGATACCACTATTGATTATCATAAATCTTTTCCAGTAATAACAAATGTGGATGCCAAAGCTATTTTTTCGGTTAATGATATGAATATATATGTAGAAAAGGCAAAATTGGCTGATACAACCCTAACAGATGCTAAAATTTATCTGGATTTCCAGGATAAGATGTCAACTCTCAACATAACTACTTCAGCAATGGGTAAAGCGTATGAGTTATTTTATTTTGTGAATAATAGTGATAGAGAAAAGGTTAAGGATTTGGTTACCAGATACATTGATGGATATGCCTATACGAAAGCGAATGTAAAAATACCAATTGCTAGCGTCAGCTTAGAAAATACCTTTATAAAGGTGGATAGTCATATCAAAAATAACAATAGTTTTGTGTTTAAGGACAATTCGGAGCTAAAGATAAATTTACTGAAAGCTATTGGTTCAAATACTTTTAATGTTCGTGCCGACTGTGGAGATGCATTTATAAATTTTCCTACCTTAGGATTTGTAAAAAATAAGGGGGAGGATTTAAAAATTTTATTGGATGTTATTATTCAGAATAATAGAACCCTACTAACTAACATAAGACCATTGGCGAAAAATAAAATAGACTTTATAGGTAATGGAAATATTGAGCTTGGTGTTTTAAATGAACTAAATTTTGATTATGTAACCTACGGTGATACAAAGTTTAATGTTTTATATACAGATAAACCAAATGAGAATCCAGATATTTTTGTAAATATAGAGAATCTTAATTTTAAAAAGGATTTTAATAGGGAGGAACTACTAAAATTATTAGGAAATAACGATAATGGAGATAATAAAGATAGTAATAAACACGAACTAAGTGCAGATATAAAATTTCAAATTGCTAACCTAACTCTTAATGATAAATATAATTTAACAAATACTTTTATATCAGTTTCTCTTGAAAAAGGGGAGGTAAAACAGTTTGAACTTAGAGATAAAAGTAATAGTTCTAGTGAACTTTTTGTTAATATTATAAACACAGCAGAAGATAATACGAAATATAAAGTAGAATTAGAGTGTTCTAATTTAGGAACATTTTTAAGTAATAGCTCTATAACTGATAACCTTGTCTATGGAAAGTTTTATTTTAGTGGTGTTGTTGACGATAAATCCGGTTTTAGTGGAAAATTTCTACTGGATAATGATTTTCATATTATCACAAAAAATGTTAAGGATGCAGAATTTTTTAATTATATTTTAAATAATGAAAATGTGTCGGAAAAAATAAAAAATGATTTGAAAAATCAGAATATGATGAGTTTTAAAAGGCTGAGTGGTGATGTAGAATTTTATGATAATATTTTGACTCTAAAAGATATTATGGCTAGCAGCAGCGATATGTTTGGAGTTGGTATAAGCGGTAGTGGTTTTATGAATATTGAATCCGGAATGATAAGATTAGAAGGATTTATAGCTCCTATAGAAAAATTAAATAAGCTATTTGGTATCAATAAAATTCCGATAATAAATCAGATTTTGTTTGGCGGAGAGGATAAGGGGTTAATAACTATAGATTATAATATAACGAAAAAGGATTATGATTCTAGTTTTGAGCTCAGTATAACAAAAGCTAATGGTATAAATAATATAACACCTATAGATTCCCTTCTAAAATTTTTATCTATCCAGAAATAACAATAGATCTTCGGTATAAAAAATCACACAAATATAAATAATATTTAAATAATTTAAAATTATAAAAATTAGTCGAAGATTTTTTATGCAGGAGGTCTAATATTGATTTAATAACAAAAATTTTCTATCATTAGGACAAATTATTTTTTGATCCATTTTGTTAAAAAACTTATCAATAAAAAATATAGTACTGATAGATGAAGCTAACATAGATTTTGACGATAATTTATGTGTATTAACAGGGGAAACCGGTTCCGGTAAGTCCATTCTGTTGGATGCTTTATCGCTGGCAATTGGTTCAAGATCAAATATTAGACTACTTAGAAATGGTGAAAAACAAGGTGTTGTAGTTGCAGTTTTTGATATAAAAGAAAATAATAGTTGCAGGAGTCTATTGGATGAGATTGGTATAGAGTATGACGATGAGCTAATTTTAAGACGAGTACTAACACAGGATGGTAAAAGTAAGTCATTCATAAATGATGTGGCTGTAAGCCAAAATTTTCTAAACCAGGTGGGAAGCGAGTTAGTGGAAATACACGGACAGCACGACCAAAATAATCTGCTAAATCCCAGCTATCATATTGGTATACTGGATCAATTTGGTAATTTAGTAGGGCAGAAGAAAATTGTTTCCCGTCTGTATGATGATATGTTAGAAACTTGGAAAAAACTCAGTACCCTAAAAGAACAGAAGGAATCAAGGGATAATGAGATAGACTATATGAAACATATAATTGATGAGTTAAGAAAACTAAATGTATCAGTTGGTGAAGAAGAAGAACTGAATTCCAAAAGGTTAAGTTTGATGAATAAGGAGAAGATAATTGATGTTATCAATAGCGTGAGAGAAATTCTAGAAGGTCAAAATCCCGTGACAAAATCTATTGGAAATGCGCAGAGCCATTTATCCAGAAATAGCAGGCTCGGTGAAAATTTGCTTGAAAATGGACAAAATGCTTTTGAACTTGTGATTGATTATCTTGAAAAATCGCTAGCAGAATTCAATGAAGCTATCTCTAAATTATATGATATTCAGAATTCGTTGGATTTTGATGAATATTCTTTGAATGATATAGAAGAGAGATTATTTACTATTAGGGCGCTTGCCAGAAAATTAAATATAGAAAGTGATAATTTTGCGAATTTTCAAGTAAAACTTGAAGAAAAACTTAAAAATTTGGAGAATGAGAATATAGAAATTGATGATTTGAGTTCTAAATATCAAAAATTGAAGGAAGAATATATAAATGAGAGTTTAAAATTGAGGGAGCAGCGAAAAATAGCAGCGAAAAAGTTAGAGAGCAATTTATTGGCTGAACTGACTCCACTAAAAATGGAAAATACGGTATTTAAAGTTGATTTTAAAGATTTGAATGAAAATGATTGGAGCAGGAATGGAATTGATGGAGTTAGATTTGTTGTATCGGTAAATCCCGGTGCAGTTCCTGATGATTTGTCAAAAGTGGCATCCGGTGGTGAACTTTCTAGATTTATGTTGGCTCTGAAAGTAGTACTATCAAAAATAAAATCAGCTTCAACTCTAATTTTTGATGAGATAGATACGGGGGTAAGTGGATTGGTAGCTGACGCTATAGGAGAAAGATTGAGGAAGTTAGGAGAGAATTTTCAGGTACTTGTGGTTACTCATTTGGCGCAGGTAGCATCTAAGGGCAAAAATCACTATAAAATAAGTAAAGAAGTGCGAGATAATAAAACCTATACCCTCATAAATAAGCTTGATTACAATTCAAGGTTGCAGGAAATATCTAAGATGATTTCTGCAAAAAATGTGACAGATGAAGCATTAATTCTGGCAGAGAGGTTGTTGTCTAGTTAGTGGGTTATAAGGATGTTTTGTAATTATGTAAGTTAAAAATTAAAGCAATTATTTCTATGAAAAAGGGACATCTCTCTATTTCTTGACTTTTAAACTCTTCACTCTAAACCAATCTTT
>CAPZCD010000036.1 GCA_948744995.1 uncultured Rickettsiales bacterium
GCTTGATTATAAACTATATTCTCTGATAGATCATAGAGTATACCATTCATATCTTGCCCCAAAGGAGGCAATCCTCCTGCTTCTTTAGGTAACATAGTTATTTCCGGGAATCCAGTATTATAACTTACTCTTCCTTCTTCCTCTGTATCATTGGGTATCTCATTTCTCAGACCATTTACAGCAAATGCTTGTTTTATCTGTTTGGGTTTGTTTATCATTTACTTAATCATATAATGTTTAACATATCCTTCCGTTATATTATGGTCGTTATCTAGATATAATCTTATACCATCTATTATATTTTCACTATAGACATAACAGCTGCTGTTGGTTGTGTTGTAAAGTCTTACTGTTCCATTACTATAAAACTTTAGATAACTAGAAGTTAATAAATGGTAGGGGGCTTTGGCATTAACTATATTTAGTTCTAAATATGAGTTTCCATTGGATGATACTCCCGCATCCAGATACTTATCATTCGTTATTTGATATGAATTTGTTTGGTTCTTATTCTTTATATAACTATAAGCTTCATTTGAATTAAATATATCACTATTCCAACCATACACACTATTCGTAACATAATTACCATTACAGCCCACTTGACAATTTAGCATAGCACCACTATTTCCGTAATCAGATTTTAAATCCGCTATTGTTATCTTATGTCTATAGTTATCATCTATGTTGTTAATAGCTAGATATTTTATAGGTTTAGTAATATTAAACTCTTCTATAAGTTGTATCTCAGTAGATTGTTTTGAACTACCAACAGGAGTACCATATACATCTGACACAACCACAAAAGCATTATAAAATTGTATACCAGTATTTATGGTTGGAACTCTAAATATATCTTTATCCATTTCATATCCAAAATAATAACAACTGTTGTTATTATTTATTAATATATTTTCATATTCAGCAAAGGATACATATCTTAACTTATCTTTCTTAAGATATTCATTAGTCAATATATCATAGTTACTAACAGCATAAGTTCTTCCATTACATCTTAAACAACCATCAGGTGTATCATTTCTACCACTGTAAATTATTTTGCCAACAATTCTTTGTTTATAATCTCTAGGTACTATCATATCCCAATCTAAACCTATTACAGAGTTATCTGTTTTATAGTTACTTATGTTGTTATTGTGTTTAGATAGATAGATTTTATTGTCCTCCTCTATTAGCATTGCATTCTTTGGATAACCACCCCTATTGGTTATTATATCTTCATTAAGACCATAGGTTCCTCCTGCTTGATTATAAACTATATTCTCTGATAGATCATAGAGTATACCATTCATATCTTCCCCTAATACTGGTAATCCTCCTGCTTCTTTAGGTAACATAGTTATTTCCGGAAATCCAGTATTATAATTTGCTTTACCTTCCTCTTTTGTATTATCCAATATTTCATTTCTCAGTCCATTTACAGCAAATGGTTGTTTTATCTGTTTGGGTTTGTTTATTATTGTCATTATTAATTATAAGTTCATAGTCTACTCCACAAGGTACAGGTACTATATCACTATTTCTTAGTAAAGATGTTTCCCATAGATGAGGAGTAAAGTTAAAAATAAAAGATATTTTCATTATACCTGATCTGATTACTTTACAGGTACCTCTTCCTTCATATAGAATAGATGTTATATGGTTTAGAGAAGTTAAGGTAGCATCCGTTGTAGCTCTAACACAGGATAATAACAGTACTTTTCTATACTGTTCATTTTCTAATCTGTGTAGTTTCCTGTTCTTTTACCCGTATAGAAAGGAGATTGATTAAAAGGTTCAAAGTTGCTTTCTTTAAATCCAAAGTAATCTTCTCCTATTAGATTAATATATCTGGATACTCCTAATATTCTTCCCCAATTATCCAAACCATAGCTATTGGCTGTTTTAATGTTGAATACCAGATTATAGATATCCTGTATATTCCTACTAGGATCTAAATATCTAAAGGTATCTATTAGTTTCAAAATAGTAGGACTATTTTGATATTGTAGTAATATTACATTACTATTGTCATTATTCATTAACCACAACCTCTATGTTATCTTTAGTTAACACTCCAACTTTATCTATGGGTATATAAACACTATCGGATAATTGTTCTATATTTTTTAGTTTAATTCTATTCTTTATATTGGTCTCTACTTTACCTATCTTTATGGATATGATATATACTCCAGCTATTAGGGCTACCGATTGATAGAATCTACTGGCATATACAGTTTCACCTATAGATACTCTTGTGGTGGTATTATTATTAGCTAATCCATAGTAGTTATTGTAGATATAATCCTTAATCATAGATGGAATATCCTCCGAATAGGATTCTGGTACTTTCTTTAGTTCTATACTAATTACTATGTTAATTTCTTCCGGTATTTGATAATATATGATATCTAATACATTATTTTCTGTTATCAGTACTTCTACCTCAGTATTTCCACTTGTACCACATCCGGAAGATATGGTATTCTCAATCACATTACCTATATCCATAGGCTTTCCTCCATTAACACAGCAGTAGACCGAATGAGGTTTTATTTCTACATTATCATATACATCTATATAATTAGTTTTATTTTCTCTTACATAAACATCTAGTACTCCATCCAATTCTCTTAATCGGGCATATAGGGAACTTACGGTAGATTTACCATTTTTAGCTATACTGTTTATTCTTCGATTTTCAAAATCATAGCTAGATTCTGCTAATCTTCCTATTATACCTTTCTCTAATTTGTTATTTACACTGTCCCATCCAACTATAGTTGTTACTATGGTGTTTATGGTATTATTTTCCACTGGAACTAATCCCTTTTCTAAACTTGAGAAGTTAATGGTAACAGTACCATTGGAAGATATTGTTTTATCTTCTGTTGATTCAAATAGATCCCCTCTATCACTCTTCACAAGAGAACCCTTAGGTATAAATGTATTAGCTAATCCTATACATTCACATCTAACTGTAGAAGATTGAGCTGGTTTCCTTTCTAGAAAGAACAGATAACCTATAGCATCCTGCCATATACCACTACTTGTCTTAGGATTAAGCATATTAAGTATATATAGCAATTGATTATTCTTATTATCTATCTGAGTTACTAAACTAGTTATAAGTTGTCCTTGAGGTGTGGTTATATCTCTGTTCATATTGCCATCAAAGGCTATATTCCATTCATCAGATATGTTGTTATATATCTCTTCCGTATCAGGTATAGTTATTCCCGTATCATCTATTGTTATGTCATTATTACTATTAGTCATAATACATTCAAACTTATGTTAATATCTGCTTTATATGTTCTACTGTAGCTATCATATTCTACATTAGTTATATCTATTGATTTAATATCTCCATATACTTTAGCTATTTCATAACTCATATAGTTCTCTAGAGTATTACTGGTTCTACTGATGTTATTACCTAATATATTATTATTATCCAAATAGGGTATACCTCTGGAGGTATCAAATATACATTCACCTTTAAATGTTTTAGTTATACAACAAGTTGTTTGATTTATTTCTTCCAATTCATCAGAAACTATAGCTATGTTATTCATGGAATCTAAAGTTAGATCCCAAGTATTGCTATCTAGTTTTAGGGATTTCATTTCATCATTTATGTTGATTATTTATTACTAATTATGCCTAAAGCTAACTTGCATCACAGGATAGATAGATATATCTATTTAATCTATTCTGTGATGTAGTAACTGCTCTAACTTGACAAATAGGTTATTGTTTGTTATGATATGTTTAGATACCTGGTGTCCACCTCTGCTTGCAAGTCGCCCAGGTTTTTTTATGTTATATATTTAATTTTAATCTATTAGTTCCAATAAAGTTTTTAAGATTATTATAACTATCTATAAATGTTGAATGCTTTTCAGTCCATTTAGAAAATTCATCAGATATTAAAGATATAAAGAATATTATCTCCTTATAACTATCCATTAGATTATACTTAAATAAACTTTCATGGTGAAATACTCTGTTTCTTATGGATTTAATAAACTTTAATTTAGTTTGTATTTCCTTTCTTAAAACAACTTTTGAATAGTTACAAAACAGTATCCTCAAACATGGTCTCCAAAAGAATACTTCAAAATTACTATCTAATAAATTAGTCCAAAATCCAAAGTTTAAATTAGATATCAAATCATTTGAATCAATATTGCCTCTTTTAGATTCTATAACAGAATTTATTTGTTTTATTAATAGATCATTACTTTTATCTCTACCTTGTAGTAAATACCTCTTCTCAAATATCCAATCTTTACCATATTTATTAGCTATAACTCTATAGAAAGAATTTCGTACTATTAGTTCTATATTTTGTAGAGGGAAATATAAGCTTTCATTTATTCTTGTATATAATAAATATAGTTCTATTGCCATATCAAAATCATTATTTGTTACAACTAGATATGGTTTTAATCTTTCTTCTGTTATATATGTTTCCAGTTCTTTATTCATTTGCTATTATAAAATCTATTACTAATACTTTAACATAATTTCAATCATTATTCAATTACTTGACAAAATCCTAAGTAATCCATTATATTTGCTATTTATAGATTCCAGGCACGGCTGATGATACAAGTTGTCAAGCTCCTGGAATATTAAACTATCCCACCTTAACACTACTAGACCCAGAACTTGTTATGGTACATGGTCCATTGGGAGATGTTATTATAGCATTAGTAGTTAGTACAGAAGCTTTTAGTGGATTAGTACCTAAGTTAATATTATCACTATCTATAGTTACATTGGTAGCTTTAACATTTACATTGGAATTACTGTTTATGATTGTATTTTTACTTGATTCTATGTTAATTGTATCTGATTTTATGTTAGCTTCTTTAGAGTTAATATTAACATTTGAATTAGCAGTTATGGTTATGTTATTGTTATTATCTATAGTTATACTACTGTTATCACTGGATATGGTAATACCGATATCCTTATCCAGTATTATACTATTCTTTAATATTTCTTTATTGTTATTATTATTATTTTCTTTTAGGAAAGAACCTAAATATAAACTATCTCTAACATCAAACATTCGATAGGAATTAGGATTAGATCTTTTCTTAGTATTCTTAAGTTTAGATATATCTCTATCTGCTACTATACATAATCCATAGTCTCCTTTTTCGGGAGTTAGATAAACAGTATTAGAACCACATTGATATATAAAGTAAGGTATATTATAGATTATATTTGATTCTAAGTTAATAAGAGGCAATACATCAACAGTATTATTATCTCTATCTACATTAATAACTTCTACTAGGAAAGCAGTTCTAACTAAAGATGATATGTTATTCTTTATGATAAAACTTAGTAGATTAACTTCATTATTATCGGTTGTATATTTCTTAAACATGGTAATAGTTAGCTTTAATTAATGTTTTAAAACTTCCTTCAATTTTACTATATAAGATATGTTGTAATCTTGTTACTTTATAATCTCCATTAGCTATGGTATTGTAACTGTTTACTATTCTAATCTGACATCCTAACTGTATTCTAGGTTCAAAGTATATTTCCAATTGAACTCCATCCTGCGTTAGCTGTATATAACCTATTACATTATCCCCTTTAGCACAATCTAGAATTACAACATCATTTTTATTGTTTATAACATTATCATAGTCAGTTATTACTATGGAATTGTTATTAATGATAATATCAAAGTCATAATCCTGAGATAGTTTAATAAGTTTCTGTATATTTGAACCTTCTAGATATATGTTAGCATCAGATATATTTACTCCATTGTTAATAACCGTATAATTAACATTCATATCTTTAGCTATGGTATTTACTATATTAGTTATATTCTGTTCTCCTTTTATGCTTGTAGGTTTAGTAGGATTAACTATTTGTCTATAGTTAGTTATAGCTGATATGTAGAAACTAACATCTGGTACCTTACTGTAGTCAGGATAGGAATTTATTATATCACCAGAGAATATTAAACTGTTATTATTACGATAATAACAGTTTATTGTATAGTTAGATACTTCATTTCTTCCTTTGTACTTTATAAAAGATAACTTATTCATAATATCATTAGCTAATCCATAGATTCTAATAACTGCACTATTGAGAGAAGGTAGACCATCACAACTAATCTCCGTTATACTTGCAAAATCTTCTATAACCATAACGTTATTGCCATTACCAATGATATCAGCAGTACTGTTACCACTATCTCTAATCTCAAAATATATTAGTTTCTCACTAAATAAATTATTCATATGTTAATATAAATCTATCATTGAACTCTCTATAGTCATTTGGTTCTGTATCATCATTTCCAAATATATCTATGAATTTTAAGGTACCTTTAAGGTAGTTATTACTACCATAAGGTATTAGATTAACATTAGTAAGACATAATATACCATTAGTTATGATAATATCATTTACTTTTATAGAACTGTATATTCTATTATCTTTCTGTTGAATCTTTAGTTCGCAATTCTGATTGTCTAAAACTATATTCAGTATCTGACTTGGTATTTTTTGTAGTTCAATGTAAAACATGTTAACCTCTAAACCTATCATATAGTATAGAACTGTTATTCTTTCCTTCCTGAAGTTGTTGTTTACCGGTTTTAACAGTTGGACTATAGTTAGTATTTGCTACTGTTTTAAATAGTATGCTTGATTGTTTAATTTCTTTTGTATCAAATTCTACTATTAACATTGATATGCTTGTTATACTATATGATAGATTATATAGGTTATAACCTATAAATACCTTATAGGGTGTCTCTATATCAATAAGGTCTATACTGCTATTATAATATTCTAAAGTATCTATGGTATTCTTCAATTTATTCTTATTTCCATCTACAGCTAAAGATATTTTAATACTGTTAGGATTATTGATCTTATTGTAGTTTCTAAATGAACCGGATTGTATAGTATAACTAGGTAATTCAGAACTGGATTCAAAAGACAAAGATAAGAATGTAGTAAAATTACAGATAGATTTCTTAATCTTATCTTCTGTTCTATAGATATTCCAATCACCATAGATACCATTGTTTATTAATCTTCTTAAATCTGTAAATTTATCATTAATATAATCCATAGTAGTTATTCTGATTCATTATTATATTTCTCTTTTGCATTTCACTAAAGAAAGAATCTACAATAGATTTAGCATCTGTTGCTTTAGTATTTATATCTATGTTAGATATGTTTATGGTACTACTATTGTTGTTGGTATTATTACTTATGTTATTACTACTACTTTTCCACTTTGGATTTGGACTATACAGTAATGGTATCATACTACTACTATTAACATTTACATCTCTTTCTTCTTTAGAGTTAATTAGGAATTTAAAAGGTTTAGCTACTATATCTTTAAATTTATTAAACATATTAGATATGTAATTAAATATATTATTACTAAGGTATTCTTTAAATAATTTTAATTTATTTAATAGGTTATCTAATCCTTTATATAAAGTAGCAAATAAAGCATTACCATTATTCTTCCAAGTTAAGAAATCATCTAGCAGTAAACCTACTATAGTTGCTATAGATGTTATGATTATTGTACTCTTTTGTAGCAGAAGAAAACTCTTTGTTAATTTTAGTATACTAGGTATCAGAGAAGAAGATATAGCTATAGCTAAACCTATGAAGAATCCTTTTATAAAATTATCATAAGATTTTATAAATAATATTAATTTAGTTAATGAAGAACTAAACTTAGATATAATAGGTAATGTTAATCTAGCAAATAGAGAGAATATAGATTTTAATGATTGAACTAAATTATCAATAGTATTCTTAAATCTTAAAGTTATTTCACCATCTTCTTTAGTGTAAATACCATATGCTCTTTGTTTGTTTATTATATTAGTTATGTATTCTTCTCCTTGTCTGAGTAATAGTATAGTTCCAGTATCTAAACCAAGAGATTTACCATAGGCAAATGATCTTCTTTCGGGTAATTGAGCTAATACATTTGATAGTTCTAATAGTATTTCTGTTCCTTTTTTAAGAGAACCATCAGCATTAGTAAAACCAATAGATAATCTATTAAGAATAGGTAAAATACTGCTGTTACCCGTTAAAGCAAATTGTTCCATATTAGAATTAATAGTAACTAAAGAAGAATTAAAACTATTAACATCTCCTCCCATAGTTTTAACTGCTTCTCCCCATAGTTGTATGGTATCATAATCTTCTCCAAGAGTATTAGCTAATCTATTTAGATTAGCATTAACAGCTACAAAAGAATCTAATAATTTCTTTAATCCAAAAGCTTGAAAGATATTAGATCCTACTTTAGCTATACCATTAATTGATTCTTTAAGTTTATTTATACTTTCTTCTGCAGATTTAGTATCCAGATTAAGAAGTATGGTTAAGGTGTCTAGGAGCATAATAGTAGAAATAAGTTAGTTTATTTGTAGTAATTATTGCAGCAATATATAATAACTATTGTATATATAATTTGTATATGCTAATATGCCATTATATACTAATAACTTTGTGAGGTAATTTATGTTATTAAGAAATAAAAGTAGTTTATTATTATTTTTGTTATGTTTAAATGTATTTTCTATAGCAGAGGCATCAAGGAGTCCTTTTGGATATAAAGAAATTAAACAGGCTATTGCAAGATTAGCTGCTTCAAATAAATTAGGATATGATTATGATGCTAGGCAACTTGATAAAGAGATTATAATTAAAGCTATTGAAATGGATAAACAAACTCTAAAAAAATCAAGAATTGACGGTTTAACCGGTACAGTTCAGCAATGTTTAGAGTCTATAGAAAATAATAATGGTAAAGAAATATCTGAAGAAATAAGAAATTTTGAACTAGAAATATTACAAAAGAAACCATTAATGGATTTAAACAAAGAAGAAACTGTTCAAATTTTAAAAGGAGTTACTGGTATGTTTTATGAACAAATAATGTCAAATCAACCGTAAAATAGTTGATTTAGTCTCCCTATCTCCAAATAGGGAGATTTATATATCAAGTCTAATAACAAATAATAAAATAATTGATTCATTTAGTTATAATCTTTAAATACATTATCACTAACCAATCTCTCATTCAAACCATCAGTCTCTATTATATCATAAAGTATAAGTGCATCTTCATAACAATAGATAGTTTGTAGTTCATATAGAGTAGCTAACTTATTTGATATGATTATTCCACATAGATTATCTATATATCTGTACTCGTAGTATTCTATTTCTTTATCGTTGTCTTTGCTAGTAGTGAATCTACGAGTTTCGTAAAAACCATATTGATACTAAAGAATTCTTTCTGTAGTAATATTAAGGTATTAATATCTTCTATTATATCATCTACTCTATTGTTAATAAGTTGTATATCTTGATTGAGTTCTTTATTAACAAAGTATAGATAATTTAATATATCTTTAGTTAATAGTTCTTCTGTTATATTATGGTCTATAGTTATCTTTTTTGTATCTATACTTTCTTTTATATTATTCTTTACTTCTATATTGATACTTCCTATTAATCTATTTAGTATCTTCTCAAAAGCTAATACGGGAGCTTGTTTAATCTTGAATGTTTTACCATAGTCAGGACTATCTTTGTCTTCTATAGTTAGAATTGTTTCTTTTAGCATATTAATAATGTATTGTTATTGATGTGATTTTGAATTAGTGGATTAATTATTGTTTGATTTAAGTTATTATTTAAATCTAGCAAGTCCAGGTTTATCTGGTAATTTAGGTTTAACTATTAGGCATTGATTATGTAATATTGTTTTATTACCGGTATACGCGTTTGGATTTATACTATGTGGTCTAACATGTTGATTAAATGGTTTTTTTACAACTTTTTCTCCTATAGAACATTTTCCAAGAGCATTTAATACTGGGTTATCAGCTGTATTAATCAAAGGACTTGTTTGCATAAGTTGTCCCATATTATCACCTTGTTCTTCAGTGAACCCTTCAACTGATGGCTGAGATAGCTTCTCTACATTAACTTGTTCTTTGATTTTTTCTTTAGTTGGCGGCTCGAAAGTACCACCATGCTTTTTTTTAGATGTTGTAGAAGCTAATGGCCCAATGTTTCTTGCTCTGAGTGTTGTTGGTATAAATCTAGCGGGATAATCATTTTCTTTTGGCGCCTTATCGTTTAGTTCATTTTTAATGTGTCCCGGAATATTATTTTCTCCTTTAAATACCCTTTCATAATCTCTCTGAACACTTTCATGAATTGAATTTGCAAATTCAAAAGATCTATTTTTTAAATCTGCTATGTCTGTGTAATGTCCACTTGACAGTTCTTGGTAAGCACGCCTTGCATAATCTGAACATTTTGGACCAACTTGTATACTTTTAAGATACAAAGAATATGTTTTAATACTACTTACATCAATAAGTTGATTTAATTGTGAATATATTTCTCTAATACCATAGTCTCTTTGAGTGTGATACATATCATAATCAATAATTGCTCTAGAACTATCAATTATAGCACAATCTTCCGGAGTTAACTTAGTATCATTTGAAAGTTTACCATTTTCATCAAATTTAAACTTATTTGTATTAACGGCTATACATATTGTATGACCATCATCACTAATACCGGAATTACTATATCTGCATGATACCATTATGGTAGCTATACTTTTAGAAGGATCTGACAACTTTGCGCTTCTAACAGCATTGGAAATGTCTTGAGATAAATTAGAATCACATCTTATATAATGTCCATCTCTTGTTTCACAACCAATTCTAGAATAAAATATTGGTGTATTAGTACCAAGTTCAGCTCTAATACATACTTCTGCTAAAAGATGCCCCATCCTTTTACTATAATTTCTGAGAACATCATCTCTCATTTTAAATACAATATTCTTGCCTAATTCTGAATCTAAATTTATATTTAAAATTTCTGGAGCATGAAATACATCTTCTTTCACTTTTATAAACTTAAGTTCTATATTACGAGATGAATCTGTATCATTTTTTGATGAAGAAAGTTCTAAAAAACAACAATTCAAACCTTTTAAACGATATTCGGCTGAGGATGAGTTTGTCTTCTCTTTAGTGCTATACATAACTAAAGTTTCGTTTTTAATGAAAATACCTTCCACAAAGTAAGAAAAACTATTTAGAGTGGGCAGCAACCTATCATCTCTTCTATCTACAAATCCCACACTATCTTTTATGATTTTGCTTCTGCTATTACTATCTTTCTTACTAAAATCAAACTCTGCCATATTTCTCTACAATTAAATTTCTTCAGGTTCTATTGACCATTTAGCATCAGGATCCATACCTCTAACCTCTAATGCTTTATTATAACCTTCTTTAGTTAACGTTGCCCTAAAGATTTTTCCATTATCACATAAAAAATATATCAATCTATTCTGTAATATAAAACAACTATATCCAGCTTCTGATCCACCTGATAAAAAGATTTTTCTTTTATCTGGTAAGACTTCAACAATAGCAGGCTCTTTCTCTACATAAAAATCAGGATATTTTTTTATGTGTTCATAAATAGCATTACTCATAATTTTACTCTTAATTGTTCAATTATACTTTTATTATACCACAACCTTACAATAAGTCAAGAATATAAGTTGCATCAATATATTATGTTGTACTGATAATATATCTATTTATTATTATCTTTATTTTTTAATAATTTATTAAAAAAATAAGATTTGTTGTATATTAAAACGCAATAAACAATGAATTCATTGATTTTAAAGAGCAATAAACAAAAAACAAAGCAAAAAAAAGAGAAAAAGAAAAAAAGAAAATTGGTTTATTAAAGTTAAATAACGGAGATTATTTTGAAAAAA
>CAPZCD010000037.1 GCA_948744995.1 uncultured Rickettsiales bacterium
ACCTATCAGCTAAAAATAAGGATGAAGTTGGGATGAAAAGCGAGGTTGGGGTTAGTATAATATATTATGTTAAAAGAATATAAGAACTTTATCGGCATAGATGTCGCTAAAGATAAGTTTGATATCTACAATGATATTAATGGAGAATATAAAACCATAGCTAATAAGAAGGATTTTATAAATAAAACTTGTGACTATCTAAATAAACTATTGGAAGAGAATAATATAAATATAAATGAAGTATTAGTAGTTATAGATTTAACAGGTGGTTATGAGAAAGAAATAACTAATATCTTTTATGCCAGAGGATATACTAATATTCTATTAGCAGAAGGACTAAAAGTTAAAAACTTTAGTAAGTCTACTAAATATAACAGAGCTAAAACCGATAAGGTAGATTGTTATATATTAGCTGAGTATGATAAGATGTTTTTATAGTAAATTAAACCTACATAAACCATTTGGAATAAAAGAATATAAGAAAGAAATAATATAATTTTATTATTATTATTTCTTTCTTTATTGTTTAAATGGTGATAGAACAGAATAGATAATTTAAAAAGATTTACTTAAAAGAGAAAGAACAAGATATAAAGCACCTAATATTTATAATAATATTACCTTAAGAGAAAGTATAGAAAGAAGTATAAAGAATTTAAAAGAAGAAATAGAAATATTAAAGAAGCGTATCTATTCTATAATAGAAGAAGATAAAGAATTAAGTATAATCTATAGTATATTATTAAATGATGCAGGTATTGGAGAAGAATTGGCTTTATTCTTATTAGTCAGAATAAGAGAACTAGGTAAAATAAAAAGAAAACAATTAACATCTATAGTTGGTTTAGCACCTATAGCTAATCAATCAGGTAATTTTACAGGTCATAGATACATAAGAGGTGGAAGAAAAGAAATAAGAAGTAAATTATTTTTATGTGTTTTAAACATGATAAGGTTTAATGAAAATATAAAGAATAAAATAAATGCTTTTTATAACAGAGGTAAAAATAAAAAAGTAGCCATATTAACTTTAGCAAGAAAAAAGATTGTGATATTAAACGCAAAAGTAAGAAATGCTTTAAAGTATAAAGAGGAATATATAAAATTGTATTATATATAATGTTATTATAAATAATAAGATAAATTGAAACATTAAAATATTTTTATAAATATTCCTATTTAGGTCTTTAAAAAATAATAAAATAATATAATACTAATTTAGTTAAAAAAATTAGTAAAGGACGGGGTTGACTTTTGTGAAAAATATGGTATTATATTTGATTCTACGTAGAATATAACAATCTCTCTTTATCCTATTGTCACCATCACTGAATGACTTTCCACAATCTCTACAAATGTATCTTTGTCTATTATATTTGTGACCATTTCTATTGATATGTTCTCCTCCACAGTAGGGACATAATAACTTGTTATGGCCATTGTTGTTATTATTATTGTCGCTATTGTTAATGTTATTATCACTGTTATTATTATTGTCTTTTATTATAATATTTATAATGTTATTAGTATTTATATTTTTATTTTTGTTTATTCTATTCATAGTTTTATATAATTGTTCTTAACTAAAGATTGGTTTAGAGTGAAGAGTTTAAAAGTCAAGAAATAGAGAGATGTCCCACTATTTAGCTTAATATTGATTTATTTTCCCATGTAAATAATATCTTCTTATCTTGAAAAAATATAGGTTCAATGTCAGATACCAAAAAAAGATGGGCTTTTACTAAGCGAGAAATCACTGAAACAGGAGTTATTAATGATCTTCTAGAATCAATCATATATAATAATTTACATAAGTTTTATTATGACGATCCCAAAAAAGAACAACTCAAAGAAATCATTAGGTTTATTGTTGATTCAAAAACTAAAAGTGAAATGAAAGATAATCTTAAACTACTTGCTGAAAAATTAAAAGAATATGGAATCTCATACAAAAACCCTAAAGATGCTATTCCTATACTTTGGAGTAATGGAGAGCCAAATAATGAACTCGCAAATGACACATATAATAAAACAACAATGCATTATCAAATTTCTGAAAGTCCTATATTCAATACAATGTGGAGTATTCTAAAACACATTGTCAATGCTAAAAACCTATATAATTTCGGTTATTTTAGATGCGGCTATGATAATCATGATTGGTATGAATATAATCATGATTATGACTGTTACTATTATTATCGTTATAATAGAAAAGCAATTGAAAAATATAATAATTATATAAAAAATAAAAATTCATTTGTTTATCAACTACAATCAGCCGATAAAAAAATTAATAGTGATTCTAATATTTTAATAGTGAGAATTATGAGTGAATCGTTTGCTGAAGTAATACCGCTAGATCTTCTTAAAGAAGGTAAACTCAGGATAGAATTCGGGCAAAATGGCACTTTGAACTATGATAAATCTAGAATTTCTGCTGCGACAGATAGCTGCTTTTCTACATCAGAAGCACCGATAATATTAGATCGTACAACTAAACATAACGTTGAAGTAAAGTTGCGTAATAAATTAAAAAAAGAAAAAGGAGAAGAAGAAAAAGAAATAACCATGAAAACAGTCGGGGTTTCTGCAGAAGAAATAACAGGGAAAAAAGGTTTTAAAAACATTGAAGAAAGATATGGAGTCGATGGCAATGATGAGAATAACCAGGATGCTGGATTTGTTATGTTTAGAAAACAAGATAGAAAAGATCCATCAAAAAGTTCAAAAATAATTCCCATTAATTTGGAATTTCTAGAATTAAAAATTCTTAAGTTAAGATTTAAAAAAATAAAAGAAACATTTGATAATATAGGTATTAAAGAGCTAAAAGGTAAATCAAAAGAAGCACTAATAGAAAAATTACTAGAAATTAATTCAACTATAGATAGCTCGTTTGTTAATGAAAAACAACAAGAATCTTTTATCGAAAAAGTAAGAGAAAAACGACAAAGAGTTGATGGTGGAGTTGAAAATACTATTATAGCGCAAAATAAAAAAATAGTTGAAAAATCAGAAAAAAATGAGAAAAGATTAAATGATTTACTACAGATATAAAATAAATTTTTTTCATACTAATAATACCACACTCTCTTAATTTAGATAAAAAATAAATTTGTAATTATTATTGATAAATTTATGTAAAACATAAATTTTGTGCTTAGCTTGAACTAAATAGCCCGTATGCTTGCACTGATTAAATTTATAAAAACAAACTACACTTTTTCTAAGAACTATTAAGATAATAATTGAGGTATTCCACATCATTTTTAATACCGACCTTTTACAAAGGTATAATACATATCTAAACAATACTGGTCATAAATACTTAACACACCCACACCTATTAACAAAAGAATCTTTTCTACCATCAAACAGATACTCAACAGAATTAGTTACATTAGCTGTAACTTCTCCAACTTTTTTCAACTCCTCACTGGTAAATTTATTAAGAACAAAATCAACTACTTTGTTGCTATCGGCAGGTCTACCTATACCTAACCTTATTCTATAGTAATCATTTCCAATAAATTCATCTATACTTTTAATTCCATTATGACCACCACTACTCCCACCACGCTTAAACTTTATCCTTCCAAGTTGCAGATCCAAATCATCATGAAAAACAAATATATTCTCTACTGGTATCTTATAAAATGACTTTATCTGCGAAACAGCTATACCAGACCTATTCATATAGGTACTTGGCTTAGCTATCAGTACATTATTGCCATCTATGGTTGAATTAAAAATTGTTGCACTAAACTTATCTTTCCTATCTCGAAAACCATAATTTTCTATTATACGATTAACACAAATAAAACCAAAATTGTGTCTCGTACAGTCGTACTCCTTTCCGATATTACCAAGTCCAACAAACAGATACATAATCAAGCATTGAGTTGTTTTTTTACTTTCTTAATTATCATATCTCTTTTTAGCTTTGACAAATAATCTACATATATTTTACCATCAAGATGATCCAATTCATGTTGCAAACACCTTGCCAGAAGTCCATCTGCTTCCGTTATCACCTTATCTGAATTTCTATCAGTATATTCAACCTTAACTTTTTCTGGTCTTTTAACTTTTGCAGAACAACCGGGAACCGATAAACAGCCTTCTTCAAAATCAACATAATTATCCGAATACCAAGTTATTTTTGGATTTATCAAAAATATTGGTTGTTTTTTTCCTTCCGATTGAATATCGATAACAACCATCCTTTTAGTTAAACCAACCTGATTAGCCGCTAAACCAACGCCATTGCTATTATACATTATTTCAAGCATCCTGTCAAGTTCTTGCTTAGTTTTTTCATTTATGCTTTTAATTGGCTTACATTTCGTCCTTAGTACATCAATATCATCAATAATATTTTTAATTTTTAGATCCGATTCTATCGCTAAAATTATTTTATTCTTTTCTTCATCTGCTATATAATCAAAAAACAATTTACCGTCAAGATAATCAATTTCATGTTGTAAACATACTGCCAATAAACCACTAGCCGACAGTTCATGTTCTTCAAAATTAGTGTCAAGATATTTTATCTTAACGTCTTTAGGTCTTTTGACTTTACAGGTTACATTATCTAACGATATACTGGCTTCATCAAGTTCTATAGTTTCATCAGAAACCGACGCTATTTCTGGATTTAGTAAAACTATAGGTTTTTTTCGATTGTTTTCTTGCAGATCAATCACAACTATGCGTTTATGTATACCAATCATTACTGCTGCCATACCTATAGCGTTATTTTTATACATAATAGCCAGCATATTATCTATAATTTCGCCAATGCCATTATCTCCTTTCGTAACAGGCTCACTTTTTTGTCTAAAGAAGCTTAAGCTATCGGAATCACATATTTTTTTTAATTGGTATTTCATAAATCATCTCCCTTTGTAGGATTAGAATACTCCCTATTCAGCCTTATTATTTCCTCACGTCTTTCTTCAGGAAGATGGTCTATATATAATATACCATCCAGATGATCGATTTCGTGTTGTAAACATTCCGCGAAAAATTGGTCTTTAGGACCAGTCTCAATTATCCTTTCATTAAAGTCTTCATCAAAATATCTTACTTTCACTCTGCTATATCTTTTTATAAAAAAATTCCTTCTATTTTTAATTTTAATTTTTTTATAATTATATGGAACCGATAAACATCCTTCAAACACATAAATACTTTCATCCGAATGCCAAACTATTTCAGGATTTATCATAACAAGCGGGAATTTTACGTAAGGTACTTTCCTTGAAGCTCCTAACCAGTTTATAACAACAATTTTTTTCTTTATACCAACTTGAATTGCCGATAACCCTGCCGAATATAGTAGTGTATTTTTTAAAGTATTAATTAATCTTTTTATATCATCCTGTAAAAACTCATCAGACTTAGAAACCAACAGACTCTTTTCTCTGAGAATTCTTTCATCTTCAGAATTTGAAATATTTAGTACTCTCATTAAATAATTTCTATCTACAGAATTCTTATTTTTAAAATTAATAGTGTACAGTGTAATACATAGTATGGCTACTATCACGATAGCAACAACAACTACTGTCATGGCAATGTAAATATATAATCTTTTCATAATCTTCTCTCCATAATGTTATAGGATATTAAAATTGGTTATAATTCGTTAAATAATATAACCTTCTCTAAGGTTTTTATCTAGCTTTAGTAAAGTAAATATTTCTTTCATATTGTCAACAACAATCACATTCTGAGTAAACTTCGCCAATACCATTATCTCCTTTCGTAACAGGCTCACTTTTTTGCCTAAAGAAGCTTAAGCTATCGGAATCACATATTTTTTTTAATTGGTATTTCATAAATTATCCTTTTTGAAAGAATTAGAATACTTTTTATTCAACTCTATTATATCATTGCGCCTTTCTTCAGGAAGATGGTCTATATATAATATACCATCCAGATGATCTATCTCATGCTGTAAACATTTTGTAAAGAATGGGTTTTCAGGGCCAGATTCTATTATTCTCTCATTAAAATCCCTGTCAAAATATCTTACTTTTACTTTAGCATATCTCTTTATATTATAGTCATCTTTATTTTTAAGTTTTTCATAATCATAAGGAACTGATAAACATCCTTCAAACACATCAATATTTTCATCCGAATGCCAAATTATTTTAGGATTTATCATAACTAGAGGAAATTCTATATTAGGTAACTCTTCCGAAGCGCCAGGCCAATTTATAACAACAATTTTTTTCTCTATACCAACCTGAATAGCCGATAATCCAGCTGAATGAGGCGTATTTGCTAAAGTAGTAACTACTTTTCTTATATCATCTTTTAAAGATTTGTCTGATTTAGAAACCGGTAAGCTTTTCTTTCTAAGTATTTTTTCATATTCAGGACTTGAAATATTTAGTATTCTCAAAATATCCTTATTTTTAGAATTATTAGAACTTGTAGAATCTCTTGAGCTTGTGAAACTAATACCTACTATACCTAACATGGTAGCTACAGCAGCTACTAAAACAATAAAATTATTCAATTTTTTCATGATATTTTCTCCATAATGTCATCAGGAATTTCAAAGTTACCTATAACCTGTTGGATATCATCATCATCCTCAAGTTTTTCAATTAATTTCAACAATTTATCTGCCTTTTCAGCATCATCAACAACAACCGTATTCTGAGGTTTCCAAGTTATTTTAGCTTCATTTGGGTCTCCAAGTTTAGCCATAATAATATCTCTAACGGAAGCGAAATCACTTGGTTCCGTAATTATTTCATGCCATTCAGGACTACTTTCAACATTATCGGCACCGGCGTCTATAGCTAACTCTAACATTTCTTCTTCAGATATTTTACTACCTTCATAACCAATCATCCCAACCCTATCAAACAGGTAGGATACACTACCACTCTCCGCTAATGCCCCACCACTTTTAGTAAAATAAGATCTAATATTGGAAACTGTTCTGTTTCTATTGTCTGTTAAAGTCTCAACTATTAGGGCTACGGAGCCTGGCGCATAGCCTTCGTATCTTACTTCTTCATAATTATCTCCTTCGCCCGCTGTTGATGCTCTCTTTATGGCTGCTTCAATTTTGTCTTTAGGCATATTTTCAGATTTAGCTAATATGATTGCATTTCTTAAGTGTGGGTTAAAATCTGGATTTGGATCGCCTAGTTTAACAGCTACAGCAATTTCTCTTTGAATTTTTGTAAAAATTTTTGATCTTTTAGCATCGGCAATACCTTTTTGATGCTTCGTTGTTGCCCATTTTGAATGTCCCGACATCAATTAAATGTTAATAATATGTTGGCTATCGTAATTTTTTTCTTTTGAAAAAACAAGGATTGAGATTTGGTATTATTAATTATGGTTCCTTAAGAAGGATAAAAACAAATACCAAAAAAATATTCAATAATCCTTGTAACTCCTTAAAAAAGCACTATATAATAAATATTCAATATTTACTACACAAAATGCCAGAAAAACAAAATTTTGAATTCGGAGTTGAGACAAAAAAAATTCTAAAACTAATGATACATTCACTCTATACCAATAAGGATATAGTTATTAGGGAGCTAATATCAAACGCCTCAGACGCATGTGATAAGCTACGATACCAAACCACAATAAATCCCGACATACTAGGTAGTGAAACCGACCTAAAGATTAAAATTGAAATTAATGAAGAAGAAAGAACTTTATCGGTAATTGATAGCGGTATCGGTATGAATAGAGATGATTTAATCAATCAACTCGGTACCATAGCTAAATCCGGAACAGAGGCTTTCCTGGAGCAGATGTCTAAAAATAAAGAACAAAATGCTATAGAACTTATAGGCCAATTCGGAGTTGGTTTCTATTCTTCATTCATGATAGCAAAAAAAGTAGAAGTTATTTCAAAAAAAGTTGATAGTGATGATGCTTACATTTGGGAATCTAGTGGGGAAGGTGAATTTAAAGTTAAAAAATATGATAATGAATTCCATAGAGGAACTAAAGTAGTCCTATACTTGAAAGATGATGAGTCTGATTTTCTTGATAGATTCCATATAAAACACATAATTAAAGCTTACTCCGATCATATAGCCTTTCCTATTGAATTGAAAATGGGGACTACTGATAATAGCGTTGAAACAATTAACGTTGGCACAGCACTGTGGACTAAACCAAAAAATGAGATAACTAAAGAACAGTATAATGAATTTTATAAATACATAGTTCATATGCCAGGTGAGCCGTGGATGGTACTACACAACAAAGTTGAAGGTAATATAGAATTTACAAGTTTACTTTTTATTCCCGACAGGAGAACTTTTGATTTATTTAGTCCTGACATGAATACCAGAGTTAAATTGTATATAAAACGTGTATTTATAACGGAAGATACGGCACAACTTTTACCAAGATATTTGCGTTTTATACAAGGTGTAGTTGATAGTCAAGATTTACCTCTAAACATAAGCAGAGAAAGCTTACAATACAACAGTATGGTCGGAAAAATAAGAAAAGCATTGGTTAAAAAAATATTCTCTGAACTCGCTAAGAAGGATGAAAATGAACCAGAAGAATATCTGAAATTCTGGGATAATTTTGGAGCTGTTATTAAGGAAGGATTATGCGAGCATAATGTAAATAATGATGATTTACTGGATATATGTAAGTTCTACAGCAGCAAATCAAAAGATAAACCTGAGAGTTTGAAGACTTATATAGAAAATATGAAACCAAACCAGAAGGAAATTTACTATATAAATGGTTCCTCTGTTGAAAATATTGATAATAGCCCACAGGTTGAAGGTTTTAAGACTAAAGATATAGAGGTTCTTTATCTGTGTGATACGGTTGATGATTTTTGGGTTACAGCTACTAGCAAATATAAAGATTACCAATTTAAGTCAATTACCAGAAGTGATATAGATATAGATAATTTGAATCCACAAAATGAAGAAAAACCTGATTTGGAATTTGATGACGATAAAAAAGCTAGAGAAGAAAAGGGGAAACTTAAGGATGTAACTGAGAGTAATTATGAAGATTTGATAAAATTCTTCAAAAATACACTGGAAAATTGTAATCTGAAGGATGTGAAAATATCCAAAAAGTTGACTACAAGTCCTGTTTGCTTGGTTGCAGATGAGAGAGGAATGGATATTAAGCTTGAAAGGTTTTTGTTGGAGCAGAAGCAAATAGTAGCTCCATTACCTAAGATTTTGGAAATAAATCCTAACCATTACCTTTTGAAGATTATACAAGAAAATTTAGCTAATAAAGATCGTTTTGGGGAAATACAAGATATGGTTAAGACTCTGTTTGATGAGGCTTGTATTTTGGAAGGAGAACCGATAAAAAATCCCTCTGATTTTGCAAATAGGTTGAATAAGCTTATGAGGTTTGAGTAGGGTTAAGAGATTAAAATTATGAAGCTTAGACGACTAAAACTCAAAGAGCATTTTATTATAATTATGACTTAAAATAGTTGTCAGATTAGCCAATAAAAATGGGAACTTCCTGAGAAAATTCCCATAAAATTCCAGAAGATGAATTTTTTTGCAATTTGTTATCTTGAATAAAACTCAACAACCAAGTTCACATCCATAATAACTGGATATGGAACATCGTCTATATTTGGTACAGCATTATACTTAGCTGAAAGATTTTGCGTATCAACCTCGATATAGGAAGGAATATCTCTCTCCATCTTAGCTACACTGTCAGCTATCAGAGCAATTTTCTTCGCTTTATCGGTAATTTCAACAACGTCGCCCGGCTTTAGAGTATAGGAAGGAATATTAATTATCTTTCCATTTACCTTAACATGTTTGTGTCCTACTGTTTGTCTGGCTGCATACATTGTAGGAACAAAATTAGCTCTATAGATTAAGCTATCAAGCCTACTTTCCAGTAAACCAATAAAGGCCTGCGCTGTATCACCCCTATGGCTTTTAGCCTTGATAAAGGTATTTTTAAACTGTGTCTCGCTTATGTTGGCATAGTACTTTTTAAGTTTTTGTTTAGCTCTTAGTTGGGCTCCATAGGTGGTATCTCTTTTTAGAGCTGTTCCATGTTGTCCCGGTCTAAAATTTCTTTTGTTAAAAGGATCATTAGCTCTTCCCCATAGATTCACATTGAGCGATCTGCTAACTTTCTTTTTAGTAGTTATTCTTTTAGTCATAATAAAATATAAATTTAATACTATATTAATAATAGCCGCAAGAGGTTAAGTTAATGGTAAAATAACAATGGGAAAAAATCAAGGTGCTGGATTTGGCTTCTGTGGGATTGTTTACTAGTGGTTGATAAATTATATAAAAAACAATGGAATGTGGTGGTGAAATAATATAAGAATAAAAATTATAACAAATATGAGTTGTTGTTGAAAAAAACCTAGTAATTATCTAACTATGATCAAATATTGGTAAGCAAACCCATAAATATTAGTCAACGTAATATATTGAAATATATGTTAATTATTATATTGTTTCAATATAAATCATATAAGGAAGTAAGATGGATAATACTAATTTAGAATCTTTACAAGATAATATATCTAAAATGAACGGTGAGCTGGATCACATAAAATCAGAATTAGAAGCAAATCGAAAATTAAGCTTTGATTTAAAGTCTTTTAACGATTTTCATGACAGTTATAATATTAGCCGTAGTTATAAAAAAACTATCGAAGTGCTTGAAAAAGAGATTAAAGACTTTGAACTTAAACAAGCAGGTGTTTTGTTATTAAATGAAAAGGCAAAAGGAATAAAAGTTGAATTTGATGAATTAAGTGGTCATAATAGAGAAAATCAGGACTTATTAAGTGCTAATAATTTTTTGAGTTCAAATAAAGAATATATTAAAAAAAACAAAGAGCGTATTGCAAGACTTAGGCAACATCAAGAAAAACTCGTATCTGACTATATGAACGAACGAAATGATCTTTTAAAATGGAAAAAAGCATTAGATGAACATAATAGATTAACTCAAGATATAGATTTCAGAAGAGATAAATTAGATAAAATGAACCCTATCAGGAGATTTTTTAGTTTTAGATTAAAAAATGAAATAAAGAAGTTGGAAGCTGAAAGAAATACTGTCCGTAAGGAAGTCCCTGATCTAGGAGAAAAACATAAAAATTCGGAAAAATTAGCTTTTGCCCAAATTACTTTGATTAATAGTGATCTTTTAAACAATAGTAGTGTTCTAAGAAGTAATAATAATCACGAAATATCTAAAGACAGTAATTCTATTAAGCGTTAAAATAGCATATATTAACCCCAACCTCGCTTTTCATCCCAACTTCATCCTTATTTTTAGCTGA
>CAPZCD010000038.1 GCA_948744995.1 uncultured Rickettsiales bacterium
CTATCAGCTAAAAATAAGGATGAAGTTGGGATGAAAAGCGAGGTTGGGGTTATATTAGTGAATATCTAATTCTATGGACATTTATAACATAGATTTAGATTTATTATAACATTTTGTTTTTTCTTTAAAAAAAGACTCATATATAAAGTTATCCAATTGGAATGTCAAACTATCCCACTATTGTCTATTTTTGTTCCTTGTTTCTTTTTTAATATTTTATCTGCTTTATTTATCTAATAATCTGTACTATTAAAAAAGTTTATCTCTATTTACCTAATAAACCAAAACCATATTTAAAACTTTTTGTATTGCTATCTTTATTATTACAGTGTTATATATTTTATGATAATGTTATTATCTATGTTACCATTGATGTTATCTAAATTGATAATCTTGTAATCAATTTTATTTTTATATACATAATTATAAATTATCAACCTATTGTTTAGGTTAATAAATTATGGGTTATATTCACTATATTGATTTTAAAATTAGATATTGGGTTGATGAGACTGTTAATATGAAAATACCACAAACCACATTATTTAGTTATGAAAAAGGTGCAGATGATTAAACCAACTCAATCTTTCTAATAACATTTTTTAAAATAAAAAGTAAAATAAGTACAGAAAATAACAAATTTGAATAGGGGTAGATTAGATTTCCAACAGTCAATTCAGCTATAGCCGATTGTATAACGAACAGAGCTATAGCCATAAGTATAACTTTAAGCGTAGTCAACATATTTTTAGAATTTCTTTGATCGACTCCCAGAGTTACAAAAATAAAACATACTACGAATACAAAATATAATGGTTTAGAAATAAAATTAAACATAGTAGCTTCAAATTTTACCGTATTAAGTTTAGCTATTTTATGATCCTTAATCAACTTTTTAAGCGACAAAAACGGAACTAGTTTAAGTTTTTCATACTCGTTTAGAAGCTGCTTTTTAATAAACTCACTGTCAGCATTTGTTATCATTATACTTTTAGGAATATAATGATTCAATTCAGCTTTTTCTATGTAGAGTAAGTTATTAAACATGATTTCATCATTGGCTAATGACATACTATCGGCGAATATTTTTCTTATTAGTTTTCCGTCCTTATCTATCAGCAATCCATCAATTTTATTAAAAGTCAATTCATCTATAAAAACTTCATCACTTCTCATGATTAAACTTTCCCCATTTACTAGCCCTAAATTCAACCATATACCGTTTCTGGACTTTAAAGATTTTGTGGTATTACTTTTCCCCATAGATTCTAAAAATAAATTTTCCGATGCATTATATAATTTTATGGATAACCTATTAAATAAAGTTATATTTAAAAAACCTATGGTTACGGTAAAAATAACTATAGATTTTAATACTCTCCATGGAGAATAATTAGATAAATACATTACAATCAGTTCACTTCTTTCGGAAATTCGTATAAGCTCAAAATTAACTGCTAACGCTATGATAAAGAACATAATAGTTTCAAGTACTGGTAATGAACGGTAGGTTATTATTTTTATTGCAATAAAGTGATTTATTGAATATTTTTGTATTTTACCGGAAAATTCAAAAAAATTAATTGTGAATACTATCATAAAAGCTACAAAAAATGTTAATAAAAACATTTTTAGCAAATTTTTCATTAGGTATTTTGATAACTTATCGGGTAAAAATTTTTCTATCATCTCTAATTATTTCAATTATTATATATATGATTGGTAATAGAACGGATAAAATCATCATAAGGAGCCAAAAAATTTTACGTTTAGCCAAATTATAAGAGTAGATAAAAATAGCGAAAATTAGGAGGTTTAAGGCGAAAATTAATATACCGGCTATATTTCTTTTACTTCTACTAAAGCTAATATTTAATATCATAACTGCACTTAATAAAGATAGTACTAGCGATAGTAAAGGATTTAAAAATTTATACGTGATTTCTGCTATAATTTTTAATTCTTTACTCTTTATGTTAAATAAATCTCTGACCCTGGTAAATTTAATATGGTGGTTGTCTCCACTGGTATTTTTTACTGGGAAAAAATCTTCTATATTAATGATATACTCATCAAAAAATAGAGTTTTTGTCATACCGTTATAGTCATTATTTTCACTCAGTAAAAATATACTGCCGTTATGCAGCTTTAAATAATTGTCATCTATCATTTCCCCTATTTCCGAATAAATCAGTTTGTTGCCATTTTTTTCATCATTTATTGATATAACTAGAGATTTTACTTTGTCACCATCTCTAGTACCTGAATAGATTTTAATGTTGTTAAAACTTCTAAAATCTCTGCTATTTAATATAATATCCGAAAAATTTCTTTTTAGTAAACTGATAGCTTTTTCAAAAGCTAGATCAGCTCTTGGTATAAGACTAAACATAACAAAATATGAAAGTAAACAAATTAACAAACCAACCACAAACGGAGATATAATTAACTTAATTTTATTAAGACCGGAATTTCTAAGTATTATTAGCTCGTTATTTTGACTTATTTTAAAATAATATATTATGGTAGCTATAGAGGAGCATGTCGGTAGAACTAAGACTAAAATACTCGGTAAAAGAGAAGATGTTATTTTTATAAAATCTACCAGATTTAAACCATAATTTGTTATGTATTCAAAGTAGTTGATTGATCTGGTTAACCAAATGATGCTGACTATTAAAAAAATAGATATACATGAATATTTTAATAGATTTTTTGTAAGATAAATGTTATATTTCTTTAGGAGCAAACTTGTTTTCTTTTTTTTGTTGTATATAGTCTAATTTAATTAAAGTTTTAAGTAAATAGGTAAATGAATAGTAGCGCGAGGTCCGTGCATTTGCAGGATTTTCCTGAAATTAAGGATTTTGAGGTAGACAGGCAACTTATTGATAAAATGGATAAGGTAAGAGCAATATGTAGCTGTGCCCTCTTCATAAGAGACAAAAATAATTTGAGAGTCAGATTGCCATTAAATAAAATAACAATAGTAGCCACAGACGTAGATGGTATAAAAGAATTTTCAAATATAATTCTTGACGAGATAAATATAAAAAATATTGAATTTAATAAGAATATTAGCAGTTTCTCATCAAATAAACTGGTATTGGATTTCAAGAAAATAGGTCCAAAAGTTGGTGGTAAAATGTCAGAAGTAATAAAAGCAGCTAAAGATGGTAATTGGGTAGTTGATGGTGATAAACTTGTAATTTGTGGTTTTAAACTAGATAAGGATGAATTCAAGTTAAGTCTTGAACCAAATGATAAGGATATATTTGTTGTCGACAATTATGATATTCTAATTAAACTTGATTTAAAAATAACCGAAGAACTAGAACAGGAAGGAATAGTAAGAGATTTAGTTAGAATTATCCAACAATTTAGAAAAGAGGCTGATTTGAATATTTCAGATAAGATAGATCTAAAAATCTATACAGACTATAATTTTCTTACCGAATCGGTGGAAAAATTTAGAAATTATATATCGGAACAAACATTGGCAAAATCATTAGATATTTTATCTACAGATAAGACTGGTAATAGTAGTTCCAACTTATTTACATTTAGTGAAACATTAAATGATAATAAAATTATCATAAGTTTTAAGGCAACAAACTAGGTAATGATGGTGGAAAAGAAAAATATTTTATTTGTTGTTCCAACCATGAATAGTGGCGGAGTGGAGGTTGGGATGGTAGAATTCGCTAAAAAAAACTACGAAACCAAAGATCTTAACCTATTTTTAGCATCAAGTGGTGGTTTACTTATAAATAAGTTAACACATTATGGGGTGAAATGCTTTAATCTAAATATAAAAAGTAAAAATCCTCTAGTTATGCTAAATAATGTAAAAAAACTAAAGAAAATCATAAAAAATGAAGCTATAGACATAGTCCAGGTTGAATCCAGAGCTCCAGCTTGGAGCTGCTACTATGCTTGTAAATCACTAAAAATCCCTCTTATAAATATAGTTCAATTCAATGGTATATTCAAAAAAAGTTCCATACTAAAAAAGTTATATAATTCGGCGATGTTAAAAGGAGACAGAGTTATAGCTGTATCTAATGCTGTAAAGGTTGCAATAGTAAATAACTATAAAATTTTTTTAGGAGGTATAAGAAAAGGTAATAGGAAGATAGTAGACATCGTGCATAGAGGTATTGATACGGATGTGTATAACCAAAAAAATGTGAATGAGAATCGAAAACTCACACTACAATCAAAACTTAAATTACCGGATGATAAGATTATAATAACTCTACCCGCAAGATTTACAGAGCAAAAAGGTCAGAAATATTTCCTAAAGGTTTTAAAAAACTTAAAATACGAAAATTATATGTGTATAATGGTAGGTGATACTAAGAAAAATCCAGAATACGTTAGAGAAATTGAGAAGACTATCTACAGGTATCATCTGGAAAATAACGTTAAAATATATGAAGATATAAATGATATGCCATCTCTGTATGCTCTATCGAATATAATAGTATCGCCAAGTATAGTACCGGAAGCATTTGGCAGAATTTCAATTGAAGCCCAATCAATGGAAAAAATTTTTGTTGGAACCAATATAGGTGGTATTCTGGAAACTGTTGTAGATGGTAAAACCGGCTTTTTAGCTTCTCCAAAGGATCCGATAGCTTTTGCTTCAATTTTGGATAATATTATAAATATGGATCAAGATACGTTAGATAAAATAAGAAAAAATGCTAGAAATAACATTTTAGAAAACTATACTTTTGATATTATGTATAACAAAATGCTAGAAATATATAAAAGTTTTGATAAGGTTAACATATAGTATACATAATATATAAAATATTAGTAGAAAAATAAAATGATTTTAGGTGTCGGAATTGACTTAATTAATGTAGATAGAATCACTAAAATAAGTGATAGATATGGTGAAAAGTTTGCATTAAAGGTATTATCACCCGAAGAAAAAAGAATTTTTGATAAAATAGGGGCAGAAAATAAAAAAAATAATTTTTTAGCTAAAAGATTTTCCGTTAAGGAATCTTTTTTAAAGGCGTTAGGGATAGGCTTAGGACGTGGTATTGAGTTTTCAGATATAAGTATAGTAAATGATTTATATGGTAAACCGAAAATAAATCTCAGTAAAAAAGCAAAAAATATTGTTGAAAACTTGTATAAAAGTGATAAAATCAATTTTATTGTTTCAATAACTGATGAAAAAAATTTGGTTAATACCATAACGATAGTTTCAAAATAAGGTAGATAGAATGAACAGTTTTATTTTTGAGAAGATGAATAGAAAATACAACAGCTATGATGTGGTAAAAGACATAGCTTTTATAACAATGATAATCGATCATATAGGTTACTATCTAATGCCAAAACTACTGGTTTTGAGGCTAGTAGGTCGCATATCAGCAGTTTTATATGCAATAATATTTGGTGTGAGCGAACACAAAAATATGAATAAATTATTCACGTTTGCTATCTTGACGACGTTATTTCAAATGTTTACATTTGGTATGATTTTTCCACTAAATATTTTCTTTAATTTCTTCCTATCGGCGCTGATGATAGACTATATTGAAATGGTATATGAAAAGTTTCCATATGTATTTTTTTGTCTATTCTTAACATTACTGTTACCACTTGGTATTTTAACCGATCAGGTTACAGAATATGGAGTTTTCCTGGTATTTTTCATGTTTTGTGGTAGAGTTTTTATAAAAGATAAGAAAAGCAAAAAAGATTTATTAGCAACTATTATAATATTTATCTTGTATTTTGCATATTCTACAAATAATTTTAAATTTAGCATCATCCAATCTGTTATACTTTTTATATTCCTAATTTTCATTTATATAAATATGTTTGATTTTAAGGTAAAAGAAATTGAAAATGTTAAATGTGAGACCTTTTTGTTGGTTATTTCAAGGTACTCAATGGAATTATTTTTAGTACAAACTGTAATTTTTTCTTATCTACTCAAGTTATTTTTATGGTAATATTAGACAATAGACAGAATATAAGAAGTTTTGGCAGAATAAATGGTAGATCTTGTAGTGAAAAAACTACCTATATATTGAGTGACATTTTGCCGAGATATCTATTTGATCCAAATGGAATAAATCCAGAACAATGTAACTATCTTGAAATTGGGTTTGGATATGGTGAAAATTTATATAAAAGAGCCTTAATTGATACCGATAGTAACTATATCGGTTGTGAAATATACTCAAAAGGAGTAGCAAATTTAGTTGAATTAATTGAAAAATACTCCATTAAAAACATAAGAATTTTTAATGGTGATGCTAGAATATTATTAGAAAATATACCAAATAGCAGTGTAGACAAAATATTTATACTTTATCCGGATCCTTGGCCTAAAAAAAGACAAAATAAGAGGAGGATTATAAATGAAAAATTTCTAGAGCTAGTCCATAAGAAACTGAAGAGCTATGGTACACTGTTTTTTGCAACCGATATTGTCGATTATGCTAATTGGGCTCTTGAAAAAGTGAATAATACCAATCTGTTTGTTGCCAATTTCTCAAGTTTACTGGAAGTCAAAAATGAACCAGCTTGGTGGATAAAAACAAAATACCAAAAAAAAGCACTAGATGAGCTAAGGGAGAGTTATTTTATGGAATTTACAGCAATAAACACGGATAATTAATAAAATTGAGTCAAAAAATGAAAAAAGTTTTATTTATAGCTAACGGGCAGGTATGCCAGTTTGAAAAAAACTTTTTTAACAATTTCGATGAAATTGTATGTGTTGATGGTGGCTATAATTCAACAAAATTATATGGAATATCTCCAACATTTTTGATAGGTGATCTAGATTCTGCAAAAGTTGAAAAAACCGAGCCAGATAAAGCTTGTAAATTAGTTTTTAAAGATAATCAAGATGAATCAGATCTGGAATTTGCTATAAAATATATCCTAAAAAACGTGAAAGATGTTGCTGAAATTACTATAATTAATGCAATTGGTCTCAGACTAGACCATACAATAAATAATATTATACTATTGAAATCGATAGATAAGCGAATTATAGCGAAACTTGTCAGTGAAAATGAGGAATTGTACTTGGTTAGAGATACTATAATATTAGAAAATGTTTTGAACAAAACCCTTTCAATATTGCCGATAACTGACATTAAAAATATCAAAACTCATGGACTTAAATGGGAGTTGGATGGTGTGGATATTAATTTTGGTTTTGTTGGTGGGATATCAAATGTGTGTTTAGAAGATAGGATAAAAATTTCTCTTGAATCTGGGGAAATTTTGGTTATTTTGAATAAAGTTATTATATAAATTAATTTTTTTCTTAATTGATATATCTTAACATCATTTTTTAATATAAATGAGCAAAAATAACGTCTTAAAAACAAAAATATTTTTCCGACCTATTGACCTATCATAAAAATATGCTATAATAATATTATAATCTTATTAATAATAAAAAATGGAGAATATTATGGTTAATTTAATGGACAAAAATAAAAAAATAAATAATATGTTATGTTTAGTGTTTATTCTTTCGGTATTTATTACTCTTAAAAATGCAGAAGCTGTATCGGAGTTGCCAACAATAGAAGAAATAGAGAATATTAGGCAAGACATCAAGGAAAGAGATAAGGTTATTTTTTTCGGCGAAATAACGAGTGATGCAATATTACTAATAGAAGCAGGAATGGGTTTAATGAAAGCAAAAGAATTAGAAACTACATATAAAGAATCATTAATAAAACAAAAACAACAAGAAGCTAAAAAATATCAATTAGTATTAAAAAAGAAGAATAATTATAAAAAATTGGTATAAGCAACAGTAAATAAATTGTAATTGAAATAATACAAACAACTCTTTGCGCTTACATGAAGAGTTGTTTGTTAATTCGATAGTAGTTAGTACACATATATAACCTCTAAGATTTACAATATTCCGTTATCTAACATAAATTATCCGCTTTAATCAATAATCATTCAAACCTATAATATCCAACAATTTTTTCTTGCCAATAGGTGTTAATTCTATGTTCTACGACTTTACCAGCCTCAACATAACAATGTATCATTCCAATATCACTAAAAATAGCTACATGTTCCAACATATTTTGGAAATTGAGATAAATTATATCACCGAAAGACAGTTCCATTTTAGTTATTTTTTTAAAATGGCTATCAAGAAAATTTCTCATCTCCTTATGATCAGGATATCGCGAATAATCAAGATAATCGTAATTTATGATATTTTTACCATTTGCGCAAAAATCAATTTCTTCTCCAACCTTAATTATTAACCCTATACAATCAACTCCGCCATTATTTATACCATTTTTCTTAACTCTACCGGTATAGTGAAACTTGGTTCCAAGCCACGTTCTAGCTATTTCAACAATTTTATTAGAATTATCAACTGGTGTTTTAGCGCGATTATCAACTGGCATATCAATAGAATTTATAAACTTTTGTTGTTCTTGGCAAATTTGGTTCGCCTCTAAAATTAACTGCATTATTAAATTTTTCACAACATGTCTCAAATTTTTTATCGCAACCAACAAAAATATCAAACTCATCTCCAACCTTTATTTTTTTAACCAAACTTGTGCTGATTGTGATATTACCAGACTCTGATTGTTTTATTTCTATTGTTCTACCAATATTTTCTCCATTTGTAAACTTCAAATATCCATATTTAAAATAATCTTTTTCTTTTGATTTTATAATCGGATTATCAGTATAAAATACTGTATCTTCAATTACACTGGCAATTTCTCCAGTAAATTTGTAGTTTGCTATGTTTAGAGAACATTTTTTATCACAAAATTTAGCTCTACATAATGGCGAGTAGGTATCGCCAATTGTTTTTTCTAATAAGCTTAATTTTCCTTTTATATTAAAATATACCTTGTCTTCTATCATACTAACAGAATCTACAAAGCCACTGGTTAAAATTACAAAACCATATTCTAAATGCTCCACATTTATAAAGAATATCTCTATTTCTGCATCATCAAAATCATTAGATAGAATAAATTCCTTTTTTATACTATCATCATCTATAACAGCAATAATTTCTGTATCATCTGTCGTTATATCGGAAAAATTTGAGTATTTTTTATTGGATATATCAAATGATTTATAGGTAATACCGTCAAATTCTATATCTTCTGAAAATTCTGTAAAAGCTAAAATTGTTCCATTTTTTAACTTCATTTTGAAGCATTTTTTAAGAATAATGGAATCATCTTCTAGGGATTCTCTAAAACCATCACTTATATTTCTCATAGACTTTTTGTAAAAAATATAATAGGAACTTAAGGGTGTGGAAGTATAGTAATTTAATATTGATCTTTCTTACCAAAATTTTTTACAAAAAACAAAGATTATAAAAAATAAAAACTTTTAGATTTGGTGTGTTGGGATTTTACTAATAACCAATATTTTTAAATAAAACCAGATATTTTTCAAATTTATAGACTTTATTTCTTTGTTTATCGGTAATTTCTCTTAAAATGTTTAATTCTTCAAGTTTATAAATTAAATTGTAGGCTGTCATTTTATTTAAATTTAGATTTTTAATTATTTCATCAACATTAACTATGGGTTTTACAAATATATAATCCAATAACCTAATTAAATTTTTAGATTTTCTTTTAATTTTAGTATTAATTAATTCATCAATTTCTTTTTTTAAATTGTTTATGTTATTTAATGTATTTTTAGCTTGTTTAGATACCTTTATAACTCCATTTAGAAAGAATAAAATCCATTTTATAATGTCATTATTTTTTCTAACATTAGTTAAATAATCATAGTAGGTAGCTTTATATTTTTCAAAAAAGTATGACAAATATAAAATAGGCTTATCCAATAGTCTAAAGTTTATCAAATATAAAATTATTAGCAAACGCCCTAATCTTCCATTACCATCACAAAATGGATGTATGGACTCAAATTGATAATGAATAATAGCTATTTTTATTAAATGAGGAACTTTTAAGTTATTATTATGAATAAAATTTTCTAAATCTGCCATTAATTCTTCTATTTCATCCTGATGGGGAGGAATATAAAAAGCATCAATTAGATTACTTCCTCCTATCCAATTTTGTGTTTTTCTAAATTCTCCCGGATATTTATTTTGTCCTCTCGCATTATACATTAAAACTCCATGAGTTTCTTTTAGCAATCTGTTTGAAATAGGTAGTTCACTTAATTTTCCTATAGCATAATTAAGAGCATTTATATAGTTTTGAACTTCTTGTTTATCATTTCTGGTTTCCTCATCGGAAAAATTATTATTCAGCAAATCATCCATTTCAGTTCTGGTCCCTTCTATTCTGGTAGAAAATATTGCTTCTGTATTGGAATACATAGCTATGAATAGATTTATATTTGGAATAAATGTAGCCACAGCATTTAATTCCGCCAATGATTTATTGGCTTCTTCTAATGAGATATTTATATCTGTATTATCCCAAGTAAATTCTTTATTTATTTTGTTTGGAGTAAAACTTTTATATTTAAATTGTTGTTTATATCGTCCTGAAATAAAATCTTCTAGTCTCATTTTTAAAATATTTGCTTAATATAAATTATACCAATGTATGATGTTAGTATAATTTATGTTCGTTAATTATACTTGTCAAGTAGAGTAGTATAAATTAGGCTCTGGTTCCTATTTCTTGATTATATATCTGTTTTAATTAGTGCTGCTAATAATTTTTAGAATTATTTAATAAAATTTCCTACATGTTTAATTTTATTGATTTTTCAGTTAATTTTAAAGATGTTTTTAAGAAATAGGGGGCAAAGTCTCCAGTATTGGTAACTAATAGTCTATTGTAGTTTAATAATAACTATATTTATCAATAATAATTTGTATATGTTACAGGTTTTTCCTCTTATATTATTTTATCCATATATTCCTGATATTTTTTGTATAATTTATAAATTAGAAGTTATTAGTACCGAGTCTCCCGCAGGCTCTGGTATCCATTTCTTGATATTTAAATTCTTTAAATTAATATATCTTTATG
>CAPZCD010000039.1 GCA_948744995.1 uncultured Rickettsiales bacterium
CTTTATCTTCTATATCTTGCATTAGTTGGGGTATGTTGATACAGCCCTCCTTCCTAAAAAATTGATCTTTCTGGTAAATTTTCCACAAAACTCCAAACATTACCGCAAAATACTTCTAATTTTTATAATTTTTAATAACAAATATGTATAACAACAATAATAAATCTAAAACAATAGAAATATTAGAAATAGATAAAGCAAGCCTCGTGTGTTGAAAAGCCAAGCTTACTTGACTTTGACAACCTATAGGCGAAGTTTGCCAAAGGAAAACGAGGATTAGATGTTGGAAAATAAAAACATACTCTTGTTTGTTTTTATTTGACAACTCATATCTGAATGGAACCATATTCTAAACATTATGATTCTAAAAAAAACAAATGAAAAGAGTCAAAGTATGGACTGCTGTTGGCAAAAACAGAAATAAAGTTATTGCATTTAAAATAAGTAAAGATTCAAAAAAAATGATAATATATAATATGTAGACAATTACTAGAAGAAGTAAAATGTAATGATAAGAATGTTTCATATAATAACAATGACAACAGTAAAGATAACAACAATAATAATATAATAAATATAAACATAGTAGCTGCAGATGGAAACTATAGTTATGATAAAGTAATAAATAGAGGTTATATATAATATATAGATTATAATAAACATAAATAATAGATAAATCAGAAACTTGTTTAGTAAAAAGTTATAATACAAGTTTAAGAGGTAGATTAGCTATGTTAATAGAAGAACTAAATCCTATTCAAAAGATTTTAATTCTATGAATAATACTGTATTTACATATAGAGAGTTTCTTATAAACAATATTCAAAAGTATATAAGAGTGGCCTAGATGGTGGGTTTTATGGTGGGAGAAAGTGGGGGTGGTCCTCTACTACTCCAAAACCATAGATTTTTACAACACAACCTTCTATACTTACCCAAGTTATTACTTTTATTAGAATACTATTTTTTAAGTAATTTATTTCAAATAAGTCCAATGAAAAAAGACAAGACAGAACTTAATAGCGACAGCAGTTACAGGCATCATATTCCAGTAATGTTACAAGAGGTACTAAAATACCTAAAACTGGAAGGTGACAGTACTATTCTAGATGCAACATTCGGAGCCGGAGGCTACAGCAAAGCTATACTTAACTACAATAAAAGTTGTAAAGTCATTGGATCAGATAGAGATAAGAACGTAGAAGTATTTGCCAAAAGTATAAAACAAAAATATGGTGACAGGTTTAGTTTTGCAAACTTAAAATTTAGCGAACTAAAGGACAATTTCAGTGATAATAGTTTTGATGGAATTGTAGTCGATTTAGGTGTTTCTTCAATGCAAATTGACAATGCTGATAGAGGTTTTTCATTTAATAAAGAGGCTCCACTAAACATGACAATGGGCAAAAATGGCTTCAATGCCTATGATGTTGTTAATTCGTTTAATGAAGAAAAATTAGCCTCTATAATAAAAAATTATGGTGAAGAGACCAAAAGTAAAATTATTGCAAAAAAAATAGCTGATTACAGAAAATATAAAGCTATAGAAACTACAACTGAACTAGCCAGAATTATACATAGTTGTTTTCCTCAAATGGGTAGAATAGATAATGCCACAAAGACTTTTCAAGCCATAAGAATTTTTGTAAATGATGAACTCAGAGAATTGGAGATTTTATTAAACGATTCAATAGAACTATTAAAAAGTGGTGGTAGGCTTGTGGTTGTGAGCTTTCATTCTCTTGAAGATGGTATAGTAAAAAACTTTTTCAAGAAAGTTGGCAACCTAAAGAGAGAAAAAGTTAACAAATATTCGGAACAACCGGAAATTAAAAGTATTTTTAACATAATAACAAAAAAACCAATAGTAGTTTCTACTGAAGAAGCTGCCATGAATCAACGGTCTAGGTCTGCTAAATTGAGGTGTGCTATAAAATGTTGAGAAATATTCTTAAATTTTTTAACAGGTTTTTAACCTACATTTTGTTTGCTTTTTTTGTAGCATTTATTTTTAGTCAATATAAGATTTTTACCCTAAAAACATCTTTGAAGAAAATAGATGTAAAAATAAGTGACATTAAGAATAAAAATGCAATTTTAGACGTAGAAATAGCATATTTAACCAATCCTGAAAGATTAATAAAGATATATAAGAGTGTCTATAATACGGACTATAGTGATAATCTTTTGACTATAAAGCAGGTAAAAAATACGACCGATCTACTACTTTATAATAATAGAAATAAAGAAAATAATAGGAAATGAGCAATAAAAATTATCGCAAAGTTGGTGTCGTAGTAGGTCTAGTGATTATAATTTTTATGGTGATGATACTGCGACTATATAGCTTGTCAGTGAGACAATATAGCCACTTAGAGAATGATTATAATTTTAACGATACCAGCGCAACACAGAGAAGAGCTAATATTGTTGATAGAAATGGTTTTTTATTGGCAACTGATATAGGTACTAAAACACTCTATCTGAATAGAGATTTGTTGGAAAATGAAAGGTTTATAGCAAAAAAATTGGCAAAAATACTGAATCTAAATGAGGACAGTTTGTATAAAAGATTAATGGATAAAGGTTCCAAAAGTAAGTATATTTTGATAAAAAGATATATATTACCAACTGAAGAAAATAAGATAAAACTACTACCAATAGCATCTTTAGTTTTTGAAGATGAACTACTGAGGTATTATCCCTATAATAACTTGTTCTCTCATGTAGTTGGCTATGTGGATATTGATAAAAACGGTATTATAGGTTTGGAAAAGTACTACGATTCTAGACTAAAGAAAGAAAAAAACGCCTTAAGAACTTCACTTGATATGAGAGTTCAAAGCGCCCTTAGAAGAGTAATTGTAGAATCGTATGAAATATTTAAACCAAACTTTATAGTTGGCATAATTAGTGAAGTTAAAAGTGGGAATATAATTGCCATGATTTCCTTCCCTGATTTTAATCCAAATATTAATAAGACAAAGAATAATACCTTTAACCATGCTACCTATGGTAACTATGAACTCGGTTCTGTTTTTAAAATATTTACTATAGCTAATGGTATAGAACTTGGAGTAATACAAAAAAACACGGTATTTGATGTTAGCCGTGATGTTAGCTATGGTAAATTTACCGCAAAAGATATAGATTCTATAAAAAGTAGAAAAAGAATAAATGCTGAAGAAGCGTTTGCAATTTCCTCAAATATAGCTACCGTACACACCGCAAAATTAATAGGTATAAATGAACAATTAAATTTTCTTGATAATTTAGGTTTGTCGGAAAGACTGAATATTGATTTAGGCGAAACATCGTTACCTATTCAACCTAGAAAATGGAAAGAAATAAATCTTATGACTATAGCATATGGATATGGTGTAGCAGTATCTCCTTTGCATATATTAAGTGCAGCTAATGCTATACTAAATGATGGCGAGATGATAACATCCAGATTATCCTACGAATATAAAGACCAAAAACGCTATAATGTTGTTAGCAAAAAGACTTCAAATATAATGAAGGGTTTTTTTAGAGCAACAGTTGAAAAGGGAACGGCGAGGTTAGCTTATATAAAGGGTTATGATATAGGTGGGAAAACTGGAACAGCTAGGAAGATAGTGGGAAATGATTATCAAAAAGGGGAACATTTGGCTTCTTTTGTTGGTGCCTTTCCAATAGATAATCCTCAGTATAGTATAATAATAGTTGCTGATAGGCCAAGGGGACTAACTGAAAAACAGGGGGATGGAACTGGTAGTAGTGTATCTGCTAAAATAGCGAGGGATGTTATTTTGAAAATTATGCCCTTCTTGCAGGTGTATTAATAATATATGTCTCAAACTCGCTTTTTCTAACTTAAGAATATGCTAAAAATATGAATAAGTACCTCTTTCAAGATAAAAGTTATTATATTTTTTAATCTTAAAAACTTTTATTCTAAAATTGATATGGAGGAGTTATTTATACATTATAAATATATTTTTCAGTATATTTTTATAACAAAAGTAATTAGAGTTATAAATAATAAACTCCCAAATACCTATATAAAATTACTCCATATCTATAACCATTATAATTTAACTATCAGTACTTATCCAATATTTTTAGATGTATTATCTTTATACAATAACATCTATAAACACTTTTTCTTTTCGTCCTTTTTTTCGGAAAGAGACGGTACCATTTGTTATGGCAAATATGGTATGATCTTTACCAATTCCAACATTTATACCAGGATGCCATTTGGTTCCTCTTTGTCTACAGATAATATTACCAGATATAACAGTTTGTCCAGCATATTTCTTAATACCTAATCTTCTACCTTCAGAATCTCGTCCATTTCTTGAACTACCACCAGCCTTATGATGAGCCATAATAATCTCCTATGTTAAAACTTTATATCATTAATGATAACTTTAGTTTTCATTTGTCTATGTCCATTTTTTCTTTTGGAGTTTTTTCTTCTCCTTTTTTTGAAAACTATAACCTTATCATCTTTATAATTACTAATGATAGTACCTTCTATCAAAACACCTGTTAGTGTTGGTTTACCTAATAGGATGGTATTATCATCTTTTTGTATAAATAATATTTTTTCAAAATTGATTTTTTTATTATTATCATCATTATTATTAATATTATTTACTTCTATTTCTTCTTTATTAAGTCTCTCTATATCTATGATACTTCCTTTTGAGACTCTATATTGTTTTCCACCTGTTTCTAATATTGCAAACATAATATAATATATATAATTAATATAAATGTTAAAAATAACTAAAATCTATAAATGTGCTAAGGAAAGAACCTGTTATTATTATAGGATAGGGTGTAATTAATTGCAAGGGTGGTGTGGGAGGGTTGAGTGGTTTTATACTTGTGCAAGCCCAAACTACCTCACCTCAGTAGCCGTTTTTAACTCTTTCATAAATGTTTTACCATTAGCCCTAAAAATTTTTGAAATATCATTAATATCAACCGTCATAACTCTTATTTTTTCTTTATTTTTATTATAGATAGAACCAACAGAATGTATAATATAGTATTTATTTTCCACTTTACCAAGATAAAGCATTATATGGCCCGGGAAAAACAGTAAACTGCCAGGCACAAGATTATTCAAGATTTCTTTATTATTTCTTCCATCAAACTTAAAGATATTTCCTGCCATAGATTGTTGTTTATTGGAATTTCTAGGAAATACAAAACCAAACACACTATAAACATTCAAAACTAAACCACTACAATCAACACCATTATCTATACCACCCCAACCATAAGGTGTTTCATAATATTTCATTACTTGTTTTATAAGGTTTGAAGTGGTATAAGGTAAATAGCCATGGTGCAAATCTGCATTTTTTTCCATTTTCAAAACTCTAAATCCTAAACTACTATTTTGATTTTTAACTGGATAATTCACATAGTAAAATTCACTGTCTTCATGGTCTAGAGCCAATTTTACTCCCATATCCATATAAATACCATTTTTCTCGATATTTTTTGCTATAACCACAACAAAATCATCGGTTTTTAAGTACTTTGTAAAGGTTTCTTTATTGGTAAAGGCAACATCTTTAGCTTTAATCCAACCCTTAGTGTTTATTGTTTGTACTAGTAACCACGTATTATCTAAAGTTTCGTGTAAAACCACCATAGGTTCGCCAAATTTTACTTCCTTATACCTGGCTAAATCAAAATGTTTAATTCCATCATCTTTTTCATAAAATCTTATGTCTGTTGGTATTGAACGTATACTACTTTTAGTTATTGCTACAGCATATCTGACACTATTTATTTCTTTAAGCGAATCGAAATTATAATATTTTTCGTATGGTATAGCGTCGTAAAGGTCGCTGTATTTTACTGCATTTATTATAAGATTCTTACTAACGACCTCTGGATAATCTAGTAGGTTATGATTTTTTGCTTTTGGATCAATTGCGTTGAGTGTTTGCCTTTCTATTATTCTTCTGTTAAATTCTTCTATTTTATCCTGGTTTAGAATTATTTCATTATTATTTTCGTATTTTTTAACGAAATATCCAACAGGGTCATTTTTTAGGGATAAGTATTCGCTATTGTTGCCATTTAATTTGGCTATACTACTACTTGTAAAACATATTACCGTTGCTAAACAGTAAAAATGTCTAAGTTTAAATGATGTTCCATATTTTTTCATATTTTCTAATCCTAGATGGATGAGAACGAGTGTATTTTATTGTAAATAAAAAAACAACCATGATAATAGTGCAAACAATAATATGAAATAATTTACCACATAATGAAAAAAGTTTATACAATAACTTTCGGTTGCCAAACGAACGTTTATGATTCATCAAGAATGATAGACATTTTAAAAATTAGAGATTATTCGGAGACGAATAATTTAGAAGAAGCAGATGTAATAATAATGAATACCTGTTATATAAGAGAAAAGGCTAGCGAAAAGGTATTTTCAGAACTTGGTAAGTTGAAAATGTTGAAACAGAAAAAAATCGAAGTAGGAGGATATTTAGTTATAGCTGTTACCGGTTGTGTAGCTAAAGCCAAAGGAGATGAGATTTTTAAAAAATCGCCAATTGTAGATATAGTACTTGGTTGCAGTTCCTACCATAAAATAGGCAAAATGGTAGATCTCGCTTTTGAAAATTACAATTTTAGTAGGAGCTCGAATTTAATAGATATTGATTTTAAAAAGGAAGAAAAATTTGCATTACTACCTAAGACTAGAGTTATAAGAAGTGTTAGTGAAACCATTGCGATTCAAGATGGTTGCGATAAATTCTGTTCTTACTGTGTAGTTCCTTACACAAGGGGTAGAGAATATTCAAGACCATTTAGTGATGTGGTAAATGAGGCTAGTTATTTGGCCGATAATGGTGTTAGGGAAATAACATTACTTGGGCAAAATGTTGATAACTATAATTCAACCGACCAGCATGGTAGTGCCGTTAATTTAGTCGACGTAATTGAAGCTATAAGCCAAATTAATGGTATAGAGAGAATCAAATATTTGTCTAGTTATCCTTCGCAATTTAGCGATGATTTAATTTACGCCCATAGGGATATAAAGAAGTTGATGCCACTCGTTTATATTCCTGTTCAGTCCGGCTCAAATAGGGTCTTGAAGTTAATGAATAGAAGATATACGAGGGAGCAATATTTGGAATTAGTACAGAAAATTAAGGAAAATGTAGCAAATGTAGCTTTTTCTTCGGATTTTATAGTTGGTTTTGCCGGTGAAACGGAAGATGATTTTGAGGAAACATTGAGTTTAGCAAAAGAGGTTAATTATGCTCTATCTTTTTCGTTCAAATACAGTCCAAGACCAAATACCGTTGGGATAAAAATGCCAAATCAGATAGCAGAAGATGTAAAGATTGATAGACTAAATAGATTACAAGACCTTCTTAATAGCCAGCAAATTAATTTTAACTATAGTTTTATTGGTAAGGAGGTGGTTGTTTTAGTGGAAAATAAATCCAAAGATAGTAATAATTTGTTTTTTGGTCGTACAGAATACGGACAAGCTGTGATATTGGATAGAAGTGGATATAATATTGGTATTGGTGATTTAGCCAAAGTAAAAATATCCTCTGCAAATTTGAGAACATTAAAGGGGGACGTTGTAAAAAAAAGTATAGTTAATTATACGGAAATCTAATATATCTTAAACTCCTTATCCAGAAAAACCTTTCTTCCATTTATCTTCAATAATCCTTTTTGACAGGAGCGCCAGAGAACCACATCTATATAACCAACTTTTTCGCTAGTTTCCTTATTTAGTTTATTAAACATAAGATCGCAGCAATATTTTATTTCCGGCAATAGTTCAGAGTTATTTACCTTGCTAACCAAATCATCATTACCATATAGAGCAACACCTAGCCGTTGTATCCAAATGTCATATTTAACGAAATTTAGCCCTAAATTTCTTGCGAGATGGTATTTGGTTATATTCCCGACATGTGGCAAACTACCAAGAAAACCAACCTTTTCTTCAGTGGTTTTTAGGCTATAAAACTTTTCTTGATATGAAATCCTATTGTCCCATATCTGTTTTATAGCTTTAATCTTCATTTTATTACCATATACTTGCGCTAAAGCGTCTTCAGTGAAGTTAAAATTATTATTCTTAATAAAATCTATAACTTTATTACACATTTTTTTTGCATAGTCCTGTTTAAAACCAGCTACACAAATAACATAAAAACACTCATAGGCAAATTCTTCAGGAGTAAGAATAGGTTTGGTATTTAGTATATTTCTAATTTCTTTAAAACTCCTCCTGTCAGAATCCAACCCTAATTCCATTAACTTTAGCTGCAGATAATTAAATATAACGCCGTTTATTTCCGTTATAACTTCCATCTATTCTATTAGTTTTATGAATTCGTCTATTTGCTCCGGCTTACGGCATATTATAAAGTTTTCATCTCCATCTACTCTATGTTTTTTAAGTTTTCTATTTTTGTTTATGGCAAAATTTAAAAAATAGTCGGATGCATGATTTTTGTAAACAAATAGATCAGACATACCATCACCTATCATAATTATCTTTTCGTCCGGCTGTATAATATTCATATTCTTTAAGAATTTTATCACATTTTCCTTTCCATTATCATTTGCCATTGGATTTGTCTCATCAAAACCAACTATAAAACTATCCTTATCTGTTTCATGTTTGTTCGCGAAATATATCTCTATACCATACTTTTTCATTATATCTTTCATAATTATCTTGAAACTGTTGCTTACAACTATCACTTTCTTATTAAGTTCCTTTGCTTTGTCTAATATTTTTACTATATCCGGTGATACTTTTTCCTTTAAAATTGCAGCAACTTTCAGAAGATGCTCCTCTTTTAGAGCTTGTTTAACTATTTCCAGCTTCATTTTAAAATTATCTTTGAAAGATATTTCACTCTTCATACATAAATCAGATAGAACAGCTAATTTACTATAGACATCTTTCTTTCTTATATAGTTTTTTAAAGCCAAATCTATCATCATATTAATTGATTCGCCATCAACAAATGTAGAGTCGAAATCAATGACAAATATATCTATTTTCATAATAACTAAAATTCCCTTTTGTTTTTAAAAGCCACACCTAAGGTACTGTCGTCTAAATAGTTTAACTCGCTACCCATAGGCACGCCTAGCGCCGGTTGTGTTATTTTTAAATCAAACTCCTCCAAACTGCTAGCTATATAAAAAGCAGTCGTTTGACCGTCAATGGTTGGATTTGTAGCAATTACCACTTCCTTAACGCTATCATTTTTAATTCTATTAACTAATCTATCTAATTTCAATACTTCTATTCCACGTCCTTCGATAGCCGATAAAGTGCCGTCCAGTATGTGATAAACGCCGTTGTAGGTATTTAAGTTTTCTATGGCCCATAGGTCAGCTACGCTCTCTACTACGCAAACAATTTTTTTATCCCTTTTTTCGTTAGAGCATATTTCACATAGATTTCCGGTTGAAAAATTACCGCATAGTTCGCACTTATTTATCTTTAGATATGCTTCATTTAGAGCCTCTATTAGTGGCTTGATGAATTTTTCTTTATTTTGTAGTATACTTATGGTTAGGCGTTTCGCATTCCTTTGTCCTATGGATGGCAATTTTTGTAAAGCTTCAACTAAGTTATTTATTATGTAATTTTTAGTCATACCTTCTTATTTATTTGTGGTTCCCTAATGTATAGAGGAGCAATTTCTCTATTTGCCAAAATATTATTACTATATTTTAGATAATTCAAACCAATTATTTCAGAGAAAAATAAAACTGTATTAATTTTATTTTCATCTATTCCAGTAACCAGTTAATAATATTTTTGTGTTGTATTCCATTATCAATATCGCCTAGAAATATTTCATCCATACTTATAACTATTTTTTCGTAGTTATCATTTATTAGTTTTAGTGGCTTTAATTCTCTTTTTCTAGTTTCTTCTCCTATCATGGTTTCAGCAACCTGAATATAAAGTTGCTTATTTTCTTTCATAGCTATAAAATCAACTTCTGTACTATCAAATTTACCAATATTTACCTTATAATCTCTTCTTATTAATTCCAGATAAACTATATTCTCAAGAATTCTTCCTCTGTTGTTATAATTGTTTAGTAAATAATTTCTTAAACCTAGATCAATGATATAATATTTGTTTAATGTTTTTAATAGATCTTTTCCCTTTATATCATACCTTTTAACCTCATAAAATAAATAGGCATTTTGTAGAGATGAAATATAGTTTTCCAGTGTATTTAAGTGAATGCTATTACCTTTTATTTCATTTTTTAATACATTTTTTACATTATTTAATGAAGTTATATTTCCTATATTATCACTCAAAAATAATATTACTTTTCTCAATGTATTTATATCTTTTACTTTTATTTTTTCCAGGACATCTTTCATTGTAATTGATGAACATATTCCATCAAATATGGTATCCACGAGATTATTATTTATATTTTTGTGCCGATTTATTTCTTTATAGTTTATATTATCATATAAAACTGGCATTCCACCATATTTCAGGTATATGTTAAAACTTTCATTACCAGCAGATTTATTTGTAAAATTGAGAAACTCTTTATAGGAGAAAGGAAACAATTTAATTTCAATATATCTGCCTGCAATATAGGTTGATAATTCACTTGATAATAGATAGGCATTTGAGCCGGTGATATAAATATCAACATCGTTACACTCTACAAACAGAGAATTTATAACCAGCTCCCATTTTTGTACCCTCTGTATTTCATCAAGAAGTAGATAAGTTTTTGACCTTATTTTTGATTTTAATAGATTATATAATTCTTTGTCTGTTAAATATTGATATTTAAATTCTTCAAAATTTATAATACTATAACCCCAACCTCGCTTTTCATCCCAACTTCATCCTTATTTTTAGCTGATAGG
>CAPZCD010000040.1 GCA_948744995.1 uncultured Rickettsiales bacterium
TCAGCTAAAAATAAGGATGAAGTTGGGATGAAAAGCGAGGTTGGGGTTAATATATTATCTATAAAACAGGAGACTTTAACGATACCAAACCAAAAGCTAACAAGTAGTAATTATACTTATTAACATAATCAATTAAGAATATAAGAAATATACAAAAGACTTTATTACTATAATAAGGTCATAAAAGATATTATTACTACCATTATTACCATACATTGTTATAAGTTTAATATTTCTACCTTCTCTTCATAAACTCTGTTTTCTTAAACATCAAAGCCTCAGCCACATGTTTTGGTAGAATTTTACCGATAGAATCAAGATCCGCTATAGTTCTAGCAACTTTTATAATCTTATTATAGCTTCTCATGGAAAAGTCATACATACTATAAGCCTTTTTCATAATTTCCAGACAATCATCATCCAATTGCATATAACTTTTAATATCATCATTGGTAGCATAAGCATTAACTTTATTTTCTGATTTTTCATATCTTTCAGCTTGTATTAATCTAGCTTTTTCAACTCTTTTCTTAACAACAGCAGAGTTTTCCGGTTTTATATTAGATTTAGATATTTTATTAGGGAAAATATCAACTTTCGGCACATCGACAAACATATCAAATCTATCAATTATAGGACCGGATATTTTATTTTGATACTCCTCAGCACATAACGGAACTCTCTTACACTGCTTCTCCTCATCTTTGTAATGTCCACATTTACAAGGATTCATAGCCCCTATAAGTTGAAATTTAGCCGGATAGGTAACATCTTGCGCCGCCCTGGCAATAGAAATTCTACCGGTTTCAAGCGGTTGTCTGAGAGCATCTAACACTTGTCTTGGAAATTCCGGTAATTCATCCATAAATAATACACCATTATTAGCTAATGATATTTGGCCCGGTTTAGGTCTGCTACCGCCACCAACCATAGATGGTACAGAACAGGAATAGTGCGGATCTAAAAATGGCCTTTCGGCTATAAGTTCGCCATTTACTATTTTCCCGGCTATACTATTTATGATATTGATTTCCAGTATCTCTTTAGTAGTTAAATCCGGTAAAATTCCAACAATTCTTTGGGCCAGCATAGATTTACCGGCACCGGGAGGACCTATCATGAGTAGGTTATGACCCCCGGCTGCGGCTATTTCTAAAGCTCTTTTTGCCTGTCTCTGGCCGTATATATCCGATAAATCGGGATAATGTTTATCGGATATTTTTTTATTAAGTGTCGGTTTTTCTAAATCACAACGACCGTTCAGATAATTTACCAAAGTTAAAATATTGTCTGCAGCAACTATATTGATATTCTCATCAGCCCAAATAGCTTCTCTAGCACAAGATTTCGGACAAATTATGCCAAGATTTCTATTAGAAGCTCCTATAGCAGCCGGTAAAACTCCATTTACCGATTTAATACTTCCGTCAAGAGATAATTCGCCTATAACAATATATTTGTCAATAAATTCTTGTTTTATTATATTCATCTCAATTAGTAATCCAAGTGCCATAGGTAAATCTAAATAACTACCTTCTTTAGCTAGATCGGCCGGTGAAAGATTAATAGCCAGTCTTTTTGCCGGAAAGCTAAGACCCATTGAATTTATACTTGCTCTAATTCTCTCCTTCGCTTCATTAACAGCTTTATCCGGTAGTCCTACTATATTGAATGCAACAATCCCTGCTGATAGCTTTACCTCAACCTCAACGTCTATTGTTTCAGTTCCTATAAATGTGAAAGTTTTGACTTTTGCTACCATGATAAAATATTATCCTTGTATCTCTTGGAGAGATTATAGCATTTTTTTGATTGATTTCAAGAGTAACTTTTGGTAAAAGACGGGGTATTGATAATAATTGTTATCCTAATCCCCATAAGGCTTCAACTTTTTACCAATACTAAAACTTAATATTATATATTTTACTGTATTTTAGTAACCATTTGTATTAAAGACTAAATCATATTATTTTTAACTTTATAACTGAAACCATATAGCTTATTGAAAATACCATTCATTACTCATTACTTCTCCCAACAACATCCTTCAATCAAGACCAAGACAACCCAACAGTTTATCATCAATTTTCCTAATCAACTTCATAGTTCCAAATTCCACAACTACAAGTTCTATATCACATTCAGTCGTAAGATTACCCTCATCATCATAGATATTCTGCCGAATTTTAATCAATGGTCCTTTAATAACAATATTTTCAACCGTAACCTTTAACAAATCTTCCGCATGTGTTGGCCTTAGATATTTTATACTACAAGACCTAAGAACCATCATTATGTTATAATCATACCATAATTTTCTTTGGGTAATCCCTCGTTTTATCAGAAATTCAAGACGAGCCTGCTCACAAAAATCTAAATACTTTGAATGGTAAGTTATACCGCCAGCATCCGTATCCGCAAAACAAACTCTTCTTTTTATACTGAACATCTTTAGCTGTTATTCCTAGTCATATTTTCAAATTCATCAATGGTAGTATTGATTATATTTTTATTTGCTTTATCTACAATAAAATCTAGAATTTTCACCCTATTCATATCCTCTTTCAGAGCTAAAACAGCACCATAATTCTTCTTGTAAAAATCAACAATTTGTTTCTCATAACCAGGCATCGACATAACATTTTTCATTATAGCTTGTGTAACTTCACTATCACTGGTTGTTATATCATTATCCTTTCCAATTTTTGAAATTATCAAGTTGGTTTTGACTAATTTTTCAGCTTCTTTTCTTAACTCTTTTTCATCAATTGGATCCGTTATTGAATTTCTTAAATTTTCTTTCTGTTTATTACTACGTAAATTTTTAAATTGCTCGTCAACCATTTTTTCCGGTAAATTAAAATCTGTCATACCTACTAAACTATCTGCTATTTTTTCTCTAGCTAAAGCCATTGTGGCGTTTTCACATTTAGTTACCAGTTCTTTTTGTACTAACTCTTTGAATTTTTCAACATTTTCAGCACCAAAAGTAGATTTTACAAACTCATCCGTTAATTCTTTTTCGGAAGCTTCTAGTACTTCTATAACTTTCACCTTAAATACGGCTGGCTTTCCGGCTAAAGATGATTTGTGATAATTAGTGGGGAATGTTACATTCACATCAAAACTATCACCAGCTAATTTACCAACTATCTGCTCCTCAAAATTATCTATGAAAGAGTGGCTGCCTAATTCCAGTTGGTACCCCTCGGCTTTGCCACCTTCAAATTCTTCGCCATTTATCGTTCCTACAAAATCAATTTTTACACTATTTCCTAACTCTGCCGCACCTTCCTTCTTTTTCCAATCCCTATAGGTAGACAATAATTTTTTTATTGATTTTTCAATATCGGATTCACCTATGACGATTTTATATTTATCAATATTTATTTTAGCTAAATCTACAGCTTCTATTTCCGGTAATAGCTCATAGGTAACTTTAAACTTAACATCCTCATTATCCTTCATAGTTTCTATAGAAACGCTAGGTCTAGCTGACAGATCATATCCATTTTCTTCAATCAGTTTTTGGGTAGTTTCATTTACCGCATTTCTACAAGCTTTATCAAATATATAAACCCACTCTTTATCCCTTATAATATTTACTGGTACTTTGCCTGGTCTAAAACCGTTCAACTTGTAGGTTTTTTGAATTTCTAGAATTTCTTCATCTGCCTTCAATATCACTATTTCTTTTGGGATTGTAACTTCGTATTCTTTTTTGAGCTCCTGATCCGTCAATAATGTTTTCTTAACTTCCATATAAATATCTGTTGTTAAATGGTGCGGATAAAGGGACTCGAACCCATAAATCTTGCGATACTAGATCCTAAGTCTAGCGCGTCTACCAATTCCGCCATATCCGCTTTGGTTTGATGGGCTAATCCTATTCTGTCTTTTGTTAAAAGCAAGATTGTATAACATTATTACAGACTAGCTATCACTTTCTATTTGACTTTAAATTACTCATTATAAATCACATATTTATACTAACTATAAAATTACTTTTTCTTGCTCAAGAATATACTGAAAGATATAAATAAAACCCCTCATCATCAGTTTTTAGAATAAAAATGTATATTTAAAAATATATTTTGATTTAAAAAAGCAAAATTGGTTTAAGTATTTTAAAAATCAAGAGGAAATGGCGACCAACACCCATTAGCACAATTATTTATTATGTAGTAGACACTATTAACAATAATTAAACCGATTCATAAATGTACAGTAGTCAATACCAGTTATACCCATCAGCTTAATCTTCCCATTCTGCAAAAAACTTGTTTAAACAAAAAAAGTAACTATATTTTTTTATAGGTTAGTGTGAATATATTTTACATTATGAATATAGACAGATATACAAACAAATTAAAATCAACAATCCAAAATGCGCAGTCATCAGCAGTTATCAACAACAACCAATTCATAACAAATTGGCACCTATTGTCAGCAATGCTGGAAGACAGTGAAAATTTAATAGCGAAAATTATTGACATCGGCAACGGCAACAGCAAATTTATTTTTGATGAAATTCACAGAGAAATAGACAAATTACCAAAAGTTAGCGGAAGTGGTTACAATGAACCAAGACTATCTCCAGAGGTTATAAAATCATTTACAGAAGCAGAGAAAATAGCCGACAAAAATAGAGATTCTTTCGTAACCATAGAGAGACTGTTGCAGGCCATAATCGAGACAGATGACAAAGTCTCTGGAATATTTAAAAATGGTGGTGTAGATATAAAATCATTATCAAAATCCATAGATAACATTCGTGGTGGTAATAGGGCTAATACTGAGGATGCTGAAGGTAACTACCAAGCATTGGAAAAGTTTACAAAAGATATAACAAAACTAGCTAAAGAAGGTAAAATAGACCCTATAATAGGTAGAGATGAGGAAATCAGAAGAAGCATACAAATTTTATCTAGGAGGATAAAAAATAACCCTGTTCTGATAGGTGAACCAGGCGTAGGTAAAACAGCTATAGTTGAAGGTTTAGCCGAGCGAATAATAGGTGGTGATGTTCCCGAAAGCCTAAAAAACAAAAAAATATTAAGCTTAGATATGGGTAGTCTGATAGCAGGCGCAAAATATAGAGGAGAATTTGAAGAACGTCTGAAATCATTACTTAATGAGGTGGAAAAAGCTGAAGGTAACATAATACTATTTATAGATGAATTGCACCTACTGGTTGGAGCTGGTAAAACTGATGGAGCTATGGATGCATCAAATCTTCTGAAACCAGCATTAGCTAGAGGTGATTTACATTGTATAGGTGCAACAACACTAAATGAATATAGACAATATATAGAAAAGGATCAGGCATTAGCCAGAAGATTTCAGCCGGTTTATACACCGGAACCAAGTGTTGAAGATACTATCTCCATATTAAGAGGTATAAAAGAAAAATATGAGATGCATCATGGAATAAAAATAAAAGATGATGCACTGGTAGCTGCTGCTACTTTATCAAATCGTTATATAACCGATAGATTTTTACCGGATAAAGCTATAGATCTAATTGATGAAGCTGCAAGTAAAATAAGAATGGAAGTTGATAGCAAACCTATTGAATTGGATGAAACCGATAGAAAAATTATACAACTAAAAATAGAAAAAGAGGCACTAAAAAAAGAAGAAGATGAGGCTTCTAAAAATAGGCTGAAAAAAATATCAGAGGAATTGGATTCGCTGGAGAAAAAATCGGCAGAATTGACTAGCGTTTGGATGACTGGTAAGGAGAAATTAAAAAAAATAAATCAACTAAAAAATCAGATTGATGATGCCAAATATAATCTGGAAGTTGCGCAGAGAAACGGTGATTTGGCAAAAGCCGGTGAATTGTCTTATGGTGTAATACCCAATCTGCAAAGAGAACTATCCAAATTGGAAAAAGAGCAGTATGAGTCCAATTTGACAAAGGAATATGTGGATAGAGAAGATATAACAGCTATAATATCAAGAATCACTGGTATACCAGTTGATAAAATGCTGGAAAGTGAAAAAACTAGGCTTCTGCATATGGAAAGTCTTATAAATGCTAAAGTTATAGGACAAGATAAGGCTGTAAAAGCTATCTGTGATGCTGTTAGAAGAAGCAGAAGCGGTCTACAGGACGAGCATAGACCTATAGGTAGTTTTCTCTTTCTGGGTCCTACCGGTGTCGGAAAAACTGAATTATCAAAGGCTCTAGCTGAGTTTATGTTTGACGATGAGAAAGCGTTGCTGCGTGTTGATATGTCGGAATATATGGAAAAACACGCAGTGTCGAGATTGATAGGTGCGCCTCCGGGGTATGTTGGTTATGAAGAAGGCGGAGTTTTAACGGAAGCTGTTAGAAGAAGGCCATATCAGGTTATTCTATTTGATGAGGTTGAGAAGGCTCATCCGGATGTTTTTAACATATTACTACAAGTTTTAGATGATGGACGTTTAACAGATTCCCAAGGGAAAACGGTTGATTTTACAAATACAATCATAATACTGACATCTAATCTTGGATCAAAATATATTTCCGGTTTACCGGATGGAACTGATGTGGATAGTGTCTTCAATGATGTTATGAATGATGTAAAAATGACCTTTAAACCTGAATTTATAAATAGGTTGGATGATATAATATTGTTCCATAGGCTATCTAAGGAAAATATGGACGGGATAGTTAATATTCAGCTCAAATCTTTGACAAAAAGGTTAAGTAATATGGGATATAATGTAACTTTTAGTGATAAGGTAATTAATTTTCTTATAAATGAAGGTTTTGATCCGGTTTATGGTGCCAGACCACTTAGAAGGCTGATTCAACGAGAAATAGAGAATTTTTTAGCAAATAAGATTATTGCCGGTGATATGCCTGTAGGTAAAAAAGTCAAGGTAGATTTGGATAAGGATGATAGGGTAGTTGTTGTGTGAGATTTATATGGAGATAGAAGTAAAAAACCGAATAAATACTAAATTATTTTAATCGTGCTGTCATTTTTCTAAAGAAGAAAGAGCTACAAATTATTGTTGATTTGTCGTTCGGTTGAAGGTTCCTTAACTGCTTTTGCAATTTTGCCTTTGTAGTATTTGTTTTTCATTTTTTCAACATTTATTTGTGCTTTTTGGAAAAATGTTCTAAATCCTATAAAAATCCCTTTAATCTGATTTAATCTATCTTCCAATTCCATTAATCTCATGTTAGATTTATCCAACTTTTCTCTATAAAGTTTTAAAGAACGAGTCAGGTTAATAATTTGTTTAACTTCTTTTCTTTTTAAACTAATATTTCCATTCTTTTCTCCCATATAGAAATGGGTTGTACCTTCATCACTTATCCAAGCAGAACCGCCAATATCCATATTTTTAACATGGGTACCACTGGCTCCTTTTACATCATGACCTTTATATAATGTTATTTCCGTATTATCTAAATGAGCAGCCTGACCTTTTTCAATAGCTCTAGCAAATGACAAGGATGATATAAAAACTCTAGCAATTTTTTTTATTTCCTGATTTGTAGTTTTATCCTTATAGATATTTAACAATTTGTTAACATTTTTACTGAAATTTTCAATTTCATCTTTGGTATGATCTTTTTTGCCGTAAAAATCCAATATTTGTTTGAATATTTCTAGATTTTTATCATCTGGAATTTGTAGAATTATCCTATCTTTTTGTTTGATAAAACTAATCCTGCTATCAGCAAGACTAATTTTTAATGTTCTTAAAATATATTCATCAATCCCCATATTCTTATCTAAAGAACGAAAATAAACTTTATCGGAAAACATATTCGTATGAGAATATATATTATCTCCATCAATATGACAAAGTTTAAATAATGATATATTATTTTTTAATTCTCTAGCAATATTTGGATTTTTTTCAGAACTTCTGGAGTAAAAAAGGTTGGTTTCATGATTGCCTAGCAAGGCTGTAACATTTATTCGTCCTTGTTCCTTTTGTAACTTTAAAAAATTTGTGAGAGAGAAAAATATACTTTCGCTGCTAGGCCCTCTGTCAATATAATCTCCTAAAAAAACTAACTTTCCATTATAGTTTGGATTAGGTTTTATATTGAAAATATCAATCTCAATTTCATTACCATTAGCATCTTTCCTACCTGTTTTGTGTTTTATAGTTGGATTGTCATAATCTATCATAGCAGCACCACTTAGTACCATCCAACCTAAAAATAATAGAGGATCACCATGTATATCTCCTATTGGTATGGTATCCTTATTATTGTTTATTTTATCTCTGAGTGTTCTCAGTTTTTCTACGGTTTTTAAATCATTTGAATCGGCTGGTTCTTGATTTAGAGCAAAATTGATAAATTTAACGCAATTCTGTAGTTCCTGTAAATTTTTTTCCTTGCTATTTTCAAACATAAGATATTATAATCCTCCTCTACATAAAAAATTGATTATGTATTAAAATCTAAAAAAATTAGTTAGATTAAACAATAAAAAATTTATTTTGAAACAGGTGTTCTATTGGGCCTGCCTCTAACTAATTTCTTCTACTAATAGTAGTATTTCTGCTACACGAGTTATTGATTATATAGATTATCAATAAACTATGATATATCTTGTTATTATAAATACCCAATCGGAATCCTATTAATCTTATTTGTAATTGGTAAATCATTTTCTGCCAAACATATTACTGCTCCTTCGCCTATAGGTTTATTAAACTTTTCTAATACATTAAAGTTTCTTATATCATCTCTATTCGGATTACTTTTCCTTTTAATTTCTACAGGATATAATTTTCCATTTTGTTCTATAATTAAATCTATCTCTTTTTTATCTTTATCCCTGTAAAAATATAAATCCTGTTGTTTCCCATTATGCCAATAACTCTTTAATATCTCACTTACCACATAGGTTTCTAAAATAGAACCACTTAAAGCCCCATTTTCTAATATTTCTGGTGTTTGATATTTAGTTAGATAAGCCACAAGCCCGGTATCCAAAAAATATAATTTAGGAGTTTTTATCATTCTATTTGTTATATTATTGTAATAAGGTTTAACCAAATATATAAGACCAGAAGTATTAAGAAGCGACACCCAAGATTTTATAGTTGTTTGAGAAACTCCTACATCATTCGCTATATTTGTATAATTTAATTCTTGTCCCGTCCTTGCCGCTAAAATTGTAACAAATTTTAGAAATAAACTTTCATTAACCACACTCAGTTGTCTAATATCTCTTTCAAGATATGTTTGTAAATAGGATGAATAAAAGATATTCCAATCAACATTATTATTTGAAACTAATTTAGGAAAGGAACCCCTCCATATTATTTCGTATAATTTATGTATATCAATTCTCATATTTCTCTCGGATTGTTCTTTCACATACTCGTTAGTTGGCAGAAAAGGCGGATTATTTGGTTGATTATATTTTTCCGCTTGACTTAAACCTTGTAGATTTAGTATACCAACCCTACCAGCCAGACTTTCCGATACATTTTTCATCATAGAAAACTGTTGTGAACCAGTAAGATAATACATTCCTTCTTTATTTTCTTTATCTACGTTAATTTTTATATAGGTAAAAAGATTGGGAGCATATTGCACTTCATCTATTAGTAGAGGATAAGAATACTTTTCTAAAAATAATTTAGGGTCATTTTTAGCAAACTCTCTTAATTCTAGATCATCCAGAGAAACATAATTTATAGAATCTTTAAAATTTTTTAGAATAGTTGTTTTTCCAACCTGTCTTGGCCCAGTTATCAGGGTAACCGGAAAGCTATTACTGGTTAGTTCTATAATTGATTCTAGAGTTCTTTTTATATACATAAACGACCAATTAAAAGTTATAATTTAGATTAGTCAGAAATATTTTGGTAGTCAAGAGAGAGATATAAAATCTGGGACATCTCTCCCTCCCTTAATCATCTCAATTGATTCTATAATTACCATAATAGATACCAATATACTTCTTAACCTTAACATTATTTGTTCATATTTTTAATATATAATATATTTTAAACTTAAAAAGCGAAATTATGGGTTTTATGAATGTATCTCTACACATTATTTTAGATTTATTCATCCATATGATAACACTATTATATATAGATATTAAACTTCTACTGACAGCTTTTGTTTTTCCTTTGGGAAACTTCGCCTATGGGTTGCCAAAGTCAAGTGAACTTGACTTTTTCAACACCTGAGGCTTGTTTTCTTCTAAACCTAGCAAGTGTACTTCTTAAACTACTGTTATAGGATTCTACTAAACAGTTTTCCTTCACTTCGTTTCGGCAAACTTCGGACA
>CAPZCD010000041.1 GCA_948744995.1 uncultured Rickettsiales bacterium
TATCCATATGTGTAGTACTAAAAGATAAAGATACGGGACAACTAAAGAAAGATAAAAATGGTAAACCTATCCTTATAACTAAAAAAGAACTACTAGCCTTATCGGTGGTAGATAAAGCTATTGAGAATGGAAACATAAAAGACCTAAGAGAGATAGGTGAAATTATAGGGGATATAGATAAGAAACAGGAAAACAACGTTAATCTAATATTTGAAAACCTAAGAAATGAACTACTGGAGGATAATAACAGCTAATGAAGGTATTGGGTTTAAATATGAGAGGTATAAGAAAGTATGAGCTAAAAGATATACTTACAAATAAAATAAAAAACAATAATCCTATTGTATATGACAATTTAAGAGAAGGACATAATTTTTTACTTAATGATAATTTCATATTGGGATATAGAAATATTCCAAATTGTGATAATAATGCCGTATTGGTCTATATATTAAGAGATGAAAACAAGAATTATGACGGTATCTATATCTGTAAGAAGATAAGAATAATAAAAGCCTATATAGATAAATATCTAAAAGATAAAATAATATTTAGCTATGTTAGAACAGATTATTAATAATGAATTGGATCCAGTAATATTACGTATTTCTCAAGCAGGCAAAATTTTAGGACCCGATCTTTATGAATATAATGATAAAAGATGCATGACATTAGGCATAAAATCATATCTTGCTGAATACGAAGGAAGAACTTACACAAAATATGATATATTAATGTCTGTTGAACGCGATGATGAAATTATTCCAGCAATAATTAGAATGCCAGAATATGTATTCAATTATGTTTTTGATAAAGAAGAATTAGTTATCTGACAATTATAACTATTTTATTAAAATAATGGATACTAACCTCTATTATGATAAATTTTCAATTTATTTCTATTACTATGGTAAAATATGGACGACTAAAAAACTGAGAGAGAGTCTAAAATTTATATCTGATAAATTTCCTAACCACCCCTCACCACCTTCAAACTAGAGACACTATCTAAAATATCAGACGTTATCATAGTTTGCCTTGTTTGATTATACTGCTTAGTTAATTCATCAATTTTATCATTTATATTTTCTTCCGACCTCTGCAAAGTTGTCAGTCTGCTAAATTGCTCGGCCGCCATAGAACTAGCCACTGACATACTTATACTTGCAAATATATATTGTTGTAGAAAATCCGCCGCTATTTTTTTTGTTTCTACTCGCCAATATGGTATCTTATTTGTTGGCCACTGCTTATCTCTAAGTTTTTCAAAATATTTAGTTTCCAATGGTAATATTTTTTTTCTAATCAAATTTAGACTACTTTTATTATTAGCATCATAATTTGTGTAAAATATTAGGACTTTTTTAAGGTTGTCTTGGGATATTTTATTTTCAATAACTTCAAATATTCTATATACCAATTCATTAATTTGCTTAGCAGAATTCGGCACAGAAAAATGCTGATTTATTGGTAATTTTTTTGCTGCTATAAGCATATTTATTCTATCACCTACAGTTATTATACAGCTATCATTTTCGTTTTTTATATTTTCGCTGAAATAATTCACAATTTTATCATTAAATTTACCACATAGTCCTTGATTTGAACCAATAACTACCAGAATACTCTCACCAGAATTTTCTTCTCTATAAAAATTTTCTGTATATTTTATATAGTTCACTATATGGGGATGTTGTTTTAGTATAGCTTGTAGACCTAAATTTACATTTGATTGATATTTTTGCAAATTAAAGACTATTTTTTCATATTTTTTAATGTTTGCGGCTGCAAGTATTTTCATTGTTGATACATTTTGCAACAGGTCATTTGTTGATTTAATCTCTTTTTTTATACTATTTAAACTATCCATATCAATTGTCTAAATTATTTTTTACTTTTGATAAAAATGAATCTATAACATCTTGTGGTATTTTTTCTTTGTTTTTAACCATATTCACAATATTTTGAAAATTATCGTTAAGGATTTTTACTATGGTTTTTTCCGCTTCACTGATATCTTCCAGTTGTATTTTATCCAATAAACCGCCATTCAGACATAGTAGTATAGCTATTTGTTGCGCTGCTCCCAACGTTTCGTTTACGTTTTGTTTCAAAAATTCTCTTATTCTTAGGCCTTTGTTTATAATTTTTTCGCTGCTTTCGTCTAATGTAGTTGTTAATTTGGAAAATGATTCTAACTCTTCAAATTGTGAATATTCAATACCAAGTATTCCTGTAGCTTGTTTATAGGCAGGTAATTGCGCCGAACTACCGACTCTTGAGACTGATTTACCAACATCTATAGCTGGCAATACACCTTTTTGAAAGAGGGTTGGACTTAGATATATTTGCCCGTCCGTTATTGATATTACATTAGTTGGTATATATGCTGAAATATTTTCAGCTTCTGTTTCAATTATTGGTAAAGAAGTTATAGAACCACCACCCAGTTCATTACTAACGTTTACCGATCTTTCTAGTAATCTTGAATGTGCATAAAATATATCGGGCGGATAGGCTTCTCGTCCGGGATTTTTTTCCAGTAGTAATGATATTTCTCTATATGCTCTAGCGTGTTTTGTTAGATCATCATATACAATTAAAACATGTTTACCCTGTTCCATAAAGTATTCAGCTATGGTTGTAGCCGAATAGGGAGCTATGTATTGGTGTCCTGCTATGGAGCTACTACTAGCCTGCATAACTATCGTATACTTCATAGCGTCATTTTCTTGCAATATATTTAACGTATTGACTAACGAACTATCTTTTTGACCTATACTGCAGTATATGCAAATAACATCCTGATCTTTCTGATTAAGTATAGTATCTATAGCTAAACTCGTTTTACCGGTTTGCCTATCACCTAGTATAAGTTCTCTTTGTCCTTTTCCTATTGGAATTAGAGAGTCTATGGCCTTTATACCGGTTTGCAGTGGTTCTTTTACGGATTTTCTATCTATTATAGCTACTGCCGGTCTCTCCACTTCTAGTCTTTTTTCGGGAGTAATTGTGCTTTTGTCATCAAGGGGTCTGCATAGACCATCTATTATACGTCCTATGAGAGCCTCATTTACCGGTATTGTTAAAGGACCACCGGTTCTCCTTATTCTATCTCCAACTTTTATATTGTGAGTTTTATCTAGTAGTATTATTTTTATTGTATCGTTCTTTATAACTGATACTATACCAAGATATTTTTCTGATATTATAACGCATTCTTCTGATGATATTCTAAAAAAACCTGTCGCTGTGACTATTGAATTATTTACTTTTATTACTGTACCTTCTTCTTCAAAGCTCACATATCTTATTTTTGAATAGTTGATGGTATCTTTAATTGAATTATCTATTTTATTAAGAATTCGGTCGCGAAATATCATAACATACCTACATTATTTGTTCCAATTTTCTCTGAAATTGATCTATTATATTTCTAATATTTGAATTAATTGTTAAGCTGCCTATTACTATCTTATTGCCTAAAATAATATTTTCGTCGCATATAAATACCATTTCCTTATTATCGGCAACACCTTTATCCAGAAAACTTTTTTTAACTATATTTTTCTGAACTTCACTCAATTCAAAACTTGAAATAAATTTGATCTGTTTTTCTCCTGTTTTATTGATTCTATCAATAATTTCATTCGGAAATTTATTAATTTCGTCAATAAATTTAGCGAGAACGGCACCTTCAAGCGAATTATTTGATAGTGATACAAAAGTATCTGTTAGAAAATCACTCACACTCGCCAATATACTCTTAACTATACTGTCAGCTATATTGGATTTATCGTTATCAAATTGCCTAAGAAATTCTTCTTTTATTTTTTCTACTTCAATCTTTGATTCTTCAGCTTTCTGTTTTCTATATTCGAGAAATTCGTTATCTATCTTCTCCTTTTGTGTCTTTTTATATTGGTCTATTTTATCAAGTTCATCCAGATATTTATTTTTTGCATCTTCGGCTTCCTGAAATTTATTCTCTGCTTCCTCTATGGTATTTTTTATGTATATTTGCCTATCTTTTATCATATTCATAATAGGTTTATACAGGAACTTACTCAATAGGAATAGCAAGAGTAAAAAATTTATGATTTGAACGATAAAAGTAAATAAATCTACACTCATCTGTATACCTAATAATTTACAATTTTGCTATAAAAAATTTCCAGAAAGGATTACTAAAAATAAGTATCATTGCTACCAATAAACAGTAAATAGCAGATGTCTCCACCATAGATATGGATATAAATAAATTTGTGGATATTTTTCCGGCTTCATCTGGTTGTTGTGCTATTGATTGCATAGCTTGCCTTGCAATAGATGCTTCACCTAATCCAACCAATGGGGTTCCTATTCCAACAACTACTGCTGAAGATATTATAGATGTGATAGCTATTGTAACTAAATTTTCCATTTTTTTACTCCTAAAGTTAATAATCAATTATTCAACGACATTAACATAATTGCTAATGTTGAAAATATATATGCCTGTATAACACCACTTATCATGCTAAGTATATTTATCAGTATCGGAAAGCCAACCGATAGAAACATTATTTCTGATAGTATTGCGATTACTACGCTGCTACTGATTACATTTCCATACAATCTTATGGACATTGATACAACCTTAGAAACATCTCCTACAATATTCATAGGAGCCATTATAAATACCGGCTCAAAGTATTTTTTAAAATATTTTAATCCTTTTTCTCTAATTCCATTAGCTATAGCAAATATAAAGGTTGTTAGGGATAGAGCCAGAGTTGTTGATAGTGAACCGGTTGGTGAGTAGCAGAATGGTATCAGTGATATTAAATTTGAAAACACTATAAAAAGAAATAGGGTTGCCACAAAAGGAAAAATTGTACTTACTCCAACAGAAGTTCCACTTTTTATTTGATTTTCTATAAAATCCATAACTAACTCCATTGCAGCCTGTAGAACTGATATATTCTTATCATTTATAGCCTTTTTCTTGATTTTTCTATTTATTAGTATCGCGATAAGAGTTAGTATAGCCATAACTACCCACGAAAAGAGTATTGTTTGATTTACTTTGAAAAAACCATTTTTATAAAATATGTGTTCGTCAGTCGTTATTTGCATTTTTTAATTCCCTATTTTTCAGTTTCACAAAAATTCTATCAATAACTAATCCAATTGCAAGAAAAATTGCTCCAGTCGGCAACATTTTCATTAGTAGGCAAAATAATAGGCAAATAACTGACATCCTTAGGTAAAAACTTAAATTTATTATCCATAGAGCTTTTTTCTTTGAAAAAATATCAATAGTCCATTTTAAGCATATATCATTCGCAAATCCAATAAAAAATCCTATAAAAATATAAAATAAATTCCCAATCATAGTGCTTTCCGATTATTCTTTTTAAAAATACTACACCCTATATTTTTTAAGGTGTTTTTCAGCTTTTCCTCCTGTTCGTTTTCAGTATTATTTTCTTCAACTTCAGAAATTCCAAAAGTAGATATTTGTATTTCTCTTCCACATTTAACCAATATACCTTGATTCAACCTTAAATATATTTTTTCACCATCATCCTTGATAAAATTTACTATGCTATTACCAAAAGAAGATAGATAATCTATATGATTTGGTAATATAGTGTAACTTCCTTCTCGCCCATTTAGAGATATTTTTTTTATAACTTCGTCTATCGCTAATTTCTCAGGTGTATATATTCTTAAATTCAGTATTTTATTCATCCTATTTCTCTCCTCCTTTCATATCCGTTAAAGAACCAATCATAAATAGCTCCTGCTCTGAAATATTATCCAAATCACCATCCATTATCATATTACAATCCTTTATAGTTGTATCTATTGGTACAAATTTCCCCTCTAAACCGGTAAATTGTGTAGTGGTAAAAAATGGTTGTGTTAAGTATCTTTCAAGTTTCCTAGCTCTAGCCACCGTAGTTCTATCCTTTATGGATAACTCCTCCAGTCCCAACATGGCTATCATATTTTTCAAACCTTCATATTCAGCCAGTATTTTTCTAACCGATTTTGCGCATTCGTAATGTTCTTTAGAAACTATGGTTGGTGATAGTATACTGGATGTAGAAGCTAGTGGATCCATAGCTGGATATAACTTTTGACTGGCTCTTTTCCTTGATAGAGATATGGTAGCCGATAGATGCGAAAATATATGAGTAGCCGAAGGATCGCTAAAATCATCAGCTGGAACATAAACTGCTTGTATGGAAGTTACTGATGCATCCTTAGCTCCAGATATTCTTTCTTCAAGTTCTGCTATATCGCTTGCCAACGTTGGTTGATAACCAACATGGGATGGTATCCTATTCATAAGGCCGGATACTTCATTACCAGCTTGTACGAACCTAAATATATTGTCTATCATCAGCAAAACATTTTGTTTTTTTTCATCCCTAAAGTATTCTGCCGCTGTTAGAGCTGAATATGCTACCCTAAGTCTTGTTCCTGATGGTTCATTCATTTGCCCGAAAAACATAACAGTCTTATCAAGCACACCAGCATCCTGCATTTCATAGTATAAATCATTTCCCTCTCTACTTCTTTCGCCAACACCACAAAAAACACTTATACCATCATAGTTTAAGGCCATATTGTGGATCATTTCAGTTATTAAAACAGTTTTTCCAACTCCGGCTCCACCGAATAGACCAGCTTTTCCACCATATTCTAGTGGCGCTAATAGATCTATTATTTTTATTCCGGTTTCGTAAATTTTTCTATTGGCATTATGATCCATTAATTTTATTGGTTTGCAATAAATTTCTCTCTCTATGTTGGATTCAATATCTCCTTTTTTATCTATTGGTTGAGAAAATACATTTAGCATTCTACCAAGCAACTTATCTCCAACTTTTATTTTTATAGGTTCTCCTGTATCTGCTATCTCTTTGCCGCAAACTAGGCCGATTGTAGAATTTAGCGCTATTGCCTGTATTTGGTTATTATCTAATTCTTCTACAACTTCGCATATTACGTTATCGCATACTAACTTATTTAATAATTTTGGGATTTTTTTGTTGAATTTTGCGGTTATGACACTTCCATTTATGCCTGTTATTTGTCCTATATTTTCTTCCATTTTGTTGAAAACTTTGGTTTATAACCATGCTAAGATGGTACTTTTTTAAAGTTAAAAGTCAAATTAAATTGTTTGTGGTATTACTTATATATTGAAATATCTGGTGATTCCAGGTTATCATACAGACAAACCGTCCTAATCATTCCTATATTTTTAACCATATCCTCTGCAATTCTAAGCATTTTCCTATCTTTATCAGAAGATATCTTTATCTTTGCACCAAATTTATCAGTTTCATTCAACTTTTTTTGTATAAATCCGGATTTTGTATTAAACTTACTAGCACTCCCATCATTAAAATAAAATGTTACACTTCTTTCATAGGCTGAAACCTCTTTTATATCAAAAGTTGGTAGTTTTAAAACCGTGCAATCTTGCATCATCTATCCTATTATTAATTTGAATTGAAAAAAGTGTAGCATGTTTTTATAATTTCCAATACATATTAATTTACAATCATTGAAATCTACAACAAAAATGTTATACTAAACATAACTTATTAGTTATTTTATGAAAAAAATAGATTTAGATAGAGCATTTGAAATATTTTTAGGAGTTTTATACCTATTTATATCGATATTTATTACAATATCGATAATTACCTACAACGAATTTGACCCATCATTTAATACCGCAACCAGCACAAATCTAATATTTAACAAATGCGGAGTTGCAGGAGCTTATGTATCTGATTTACTGATACAACTATTTGGTGTAGTTTCCATATTTATAATAATTTTTTTCATAAAAAGCAGTTTTGATTATTTTAGATCTAACGAGAGAAAATATAATATTTATATCAAAATAATAGCTACAATTTTATTTTTATTATCCAGCTGCGGCTTTTTTTCAAAAGTTTTTTCTAGAAAAAACTTCTGGGGCTATGATGGATGGGGTGGAGCTATCGGTTATTACCTGAACAATTTATTATTTTTAACACCTCCAAAAATCTTAATTTTTATTTATGCTATTAGTGGCCTTATAACTGCATATATAGCATATGAATTTAGCTACAAATTTTTTCTGCTTTGTCTTAAAAAGATTTATCTATTTTGCAGATATTTAGTTAAAGTACAGTTTAAATTTTTATCAAAAATCGGACATTTTTTGACACCAAAGATAATACGAGAGAAATGTAGTTTATTTTTCTCTAAGATATACTACTTTTTTAATAGACATAGGATAGAACAGAATAGGTATCAAAAATTAATAGAAAAACAAAATAAAAAGATACAGGATTTAGAAGAATATATAACGGCTGTAAATAATAAGGTTTTAGAAGATAGCCAAATTGAAGAAAAATCTAAAAATAGTCAAAAAAGTGGTGGTTTATTTTCTATTTTTAGTGGAAAAGGTGGTAGATTTTTCAGAAGTAATTTCAAGCTGCCGCCTTTGGATTTGTTAAATTCGTCCAATAATAAGACAATTACCTTAACAAAGGAAGAATTGAAGGAGCAGGCTTCGAATCTTTTAAGAGTATTACATGAATATAAAATTACCGGTAAAATTGTAAGTGTTAAAGCTGGGCCGATTATAACTTTGCATGAATTTGAACCATCTGCAGGTACAAAATCTTCAAGGATAGTTGGTTGTGCTGATGATATAGCTAGAAATCTTAAGGTAAAATCTACAAGAATTTCGGTGATACCGGAAAGAAATGTTGTCGGGATAGAATTACCTAATAGACAACGAAATACCATTTTTCTTAGGGATATTTTTGAAAGTAATGACTATAAAAACAGTAGTTATGCTCTGCCTATAGTTCTTGGCTCAAATATTGCCGGAGATCCTGTTGTTATGGATTTAGCTAAGGCTCCGCATTTATTGATAGCTGGTACTACCGGTTCCGGTAAATCTGTTTCTATAAATACCATGATATTATCACTACTATATAAGTTCGCTCCGGAAGAATGTAAGATGATAATGATAGATCCAAAAATGCTTGAACTTTCAGTATATGAAGGTATTCCGCATCTACTTACGCCGGTTGTGACCGATCCTAAAAAGGCTGTTTTATCTCTAAAATGGGTAGTTAACGAAATGGAAACCAGGTATAGAGTTATGTCGAGCCTTGGCGTAAGAAATATCTACGGCTACAACGAAAAAATCGAACAAGCGCTTAATAATGGTACAACCTTAAACAGTCGAATTCTTGTTGGATATGATGAATATGGTGAACCCATATATGAAAACAGAGAATTGGAAACAAAGCGTTTACCATTTATTGTTGTGGTAGTTGATGAAATGGCTGATCTAATGATAACTGCCGGTAAGGATATTGAGGCTTTGATACAGCGAATAGCACAAATGGCTAGAGCTGCTGGTATACATATAATTATGGCAACTCAGAGACCATCAGTGGATATTATAACTGGTGTGATAAAGGCTAATTTCCCTAGTAGAATTAGTTTTCTTGTTAGTTCAAGGATAGATAGTAAGGTTATATTGGGAGAACAAGGCGCCGAACAACTTTTGGGTATGGGTGATATGCTCTATATGCCAAATGGTGGAAAGATAAATAGGGCACATGGACCGTTTGTATCTGATGATGAAGTGGAAAGAGTTGTAGAGTTTATAACAAAACAAGGGTTTAAACCGGAATACATAAAGACGATTATTGATAATAATGATGGGTCAAATGACGATAGTGGTGGAAATTTTGATATAAGTATAAGTGGGCAAAAGGATGATGATGAGGCACTGTACCAGCAGGCAATAGAAATTGTAAGGAGGGATAAAAAAACCAGTATAAGTTACGTTCAAAGGCAGCTTAGGGTAGGGTATAATAAGGCTGCTAATATAATAGAGCGGATGGAAAGGGATGGTATTGTTTCGTCGCCAAATATAAATGGTAAAAGGGAGTTGTTGTAGCTATTGTTGTAGTTTATAATTTTGTGGACTGTACTATGGTGGCTAATGATAGTTGTATATTTTTTGTAATTTTATGATTTTTTATTTATAACATCCATTATCATAATCTCAACCTCGCTTTTTCTGGTTTAAGAATATACTTAAAAAAATTAATAAATACTTCTTAATTTAACCCCAACCTCGCTTTTTAAATTTTCTTAAATTCTTTAAAAGCCCTT
>CAPZCD010000042.1 GCA_948744995.1 uncultured Rickettsiales bacterium
AAGCAGGGTCATAACTTTCTAGTTCTTCCCTAGCAATATCTATACCTACTTCATCTCCTTCGTCTACTTTTTGAACTATATATGCAATTATTAAGTGTTTTGCACGTATAACACGTTCAGGTACCTCACTCTTTTTAAATAAACCTAGAGCATTACAAAATGTGTCATCACCAATATCGGCTTCAGATTTAACATAATGACTCCTAGGTTGTAACTCAAACTTTAAAGGTTTTTTGCTACTAGCTTTTGCGTTAGCAGAAAATAATAAAAAAGAAATTAAAAATAAATTTATTATATTTTTTCTCATATATATATCAATTAGTTAATAAATATATACAGATACTATAAATAAAATAAAAAAATTCAAGTTAAAATATATGTATATAAGTAAAAAGAGATATAGTTACTGATTTTTTACCATATAATAACTCTTATGGAAGCTCTGTTATTATGGAACAATAACTTTACACACAAAACCTCGAATAACCCTTTAAAACAATATATTCTGCCGTTATTTCAAAATTAGCCTGCCACAATTCAACCCCCTTAGACACATTTTGCTTTACAATAGTATTAATTTTATCATAATTTTTACTACGTTCAACTACTTTAAAACCTGGATTATCATATATGAAGCAAGTTAGTAAAATAGCCCGTCTATTTTCCCCTAAGCTTTTTCCCAGTTCACTCACATGTTTTATAAAGCGTTCAGTAGAATTAAAAGGAGTTGATTTTCTGGTTTTCACATAGCTTGGTATATCAACCTGCAGGTGCTGTAACGGCATTTTTACTTCAATATAGGTATTACCAACAAGAAAGTCTAATTTTGACATTCCAATAGTCTGTTCTCTTAAAACCTCATGACTACTGGTATCAATCATATCCTTAAAGGAGTTGTTAATTAAATAGTATTCAACATATCTATTGATTGCATTTTGGTTAATACCAATCCATTTTTTGTTTTTATCTTCCGGATTATTTAGTGATATAGCTTCAACTGTATATTGGGTCTTGCGCGAAGTATTTTTTGTTTTAGATAGTAGACAAGGCCTACCACCTATATCAATATTTCCAATACGTCCTGTCGTGGGACAATGGCATCTACAAACCTCTCCATTAAGCTCGGTAAAAATAACGAATTGTCCCTTCCTCGATTTTATTATACCATCTGTCAATTTCTGTGGAAAACAAAACTTAAGCATTTTTGTCCCTATAGAATAAATCATAAATCAAGTACAATAAAATGCCTATAAATATGCTACTATCCGCAAAATTAAATGCAGGCCAATGATGTTGTTTAAAATGAAAATCAACAAAGTCGATAACAGCTCCTCTGAATATTCTATCGGTTATATTTCCGATAGCACCTCCCAAAATGAAAGATAAAGCTACAATATCCGTTAAAGTATTACTTTTTTTAGCTATCATATATGTAATAAGGCTGGAAATTAGAATATTCACGAATAGCAGTACGTTTGGCATGAATTTTGAGCCATTGAATATTCCGAAACTAATTCCACTATTCCACACTAAAATTATATTTAAAAAACTTGAAATTTTTATAAAAAATCTTGATCCATCAGAATTTGTGATAAGAGAAGTTATTCCATTTAAAACAAGAATTTTTGTTATTTGATCTATGACAACAATTGCTAATGTTATGGTAAGTGATAGTAGCAGAAACCCCCTATTATTAATCGTTTTTTGTTGCATATTTTTTACTCTTTATTGGTATTATTAAAATTACACATAACCCACCTAGCTTTTTAGATCTTACAAAATGAACCTTACCATTATGCATATCTACTATATGCTGGACTATTGATAGACCAAGCCCAATATTCTCTTTTTTTGAGCTATAATACGGTTTTCTAACTTTTTTTAGTAAATCGGTTGTTAGACCAATACCATCATCTTCCACTTTAACTACCAATTGTTTCTGGCTAGTTTCTACGTCCAGGTGTATTCTTGATACTCTATATCTTAAGGAGTTATTTATAAGATTATTTATACATCTTTTAAACAAATCACTTTTGATATAGATATATTTGCTATTGGTTTTGTAAGAAATATCTATGTTTTTATACCCACTTCTTTTATAGTCAAAAACTATCCCATCAAAAAATTCGGTAACATCTACCAGTTCGCGATTACCAATAATTTCCCCTTTAGCAAAGGATAAATATTCGTTTATCATTTTTTCCATTTCATCCAGGTCTTGTCTAAAAAAATCAGCTGTTTCCTTGTCATCAACAAATTCAGTTTGTAGTTTCATTCTTGTAACTGGAGTTCTAAGGTCATGCGATATTTGCGCGAGCATTGTAGTTCTTGAATTAATAAGGCCTTTTATTTTTTTTACTAAATTCAAAAAGGCAAAACCAACTTCTCTTATTTCATCTGCTCCTGTTGGCTTAAAGTATACATTATCTTTCTCCAAATAGGAAAAATCATTTGCAAAATCTTTTAGTATTTTTATTGATTTAACCTGATTTTTCACAAAAAAATATGCTATAATAGCTATTAAAATGAAAGCTAGGACATTCCAAAAAACCATCAAACTAATTCTTGAGATTATCAAATAACTCTTTCCGATGTTAAATTCCAGTATATCTTCTCCTTCTTTAAGAAAAATTTTATAATTATCAGTATTATTTACGAAATTAACTATTGGTAAGTTATAATCTTTCAGCTTACTTTTTAGATATTTTGTTGGTCTAAATATGATATATTTCTTATAATTTTTAAATTCTAGCATATTTTCTTCTAAGCTAAGATTATCGGTAATGTTAACCTCTATTCTGTTAGAGAGATTAACATTCAATAAAAGTTTATGTCTACTGCATTCAGGAGCTAAACATTTTCTGTATTTTTCTCTAATTTCGGCAATTTCCCGCACAAGATTATCTATATTATTTCTTGACATTCTATCCCAATATCTTTGAGAGAAAATATAAAACGACGATAGTTGTAACAAAAACATAGGTAACAACACTAAAAGCATAAAACGCGACATTAGTGTTGTCGGAGCTATTATTTTGAATAAATTCCTAATTCTACCCATTAAAAATCCAATTCGCTATAAAATTTAGAGGGTTTGTAGCCGGGTATTTTATCAAAAAGAATATTTCTAAAACCTTTTTTAGATTTTATTACTCTGTACCATTCTCTCATTTTTATATATCTATTCCAATCTATATATCCTAAGTAATCTACTATGGATAATTGCGTTGCAGCTGCTATATCTGCAATTGTGAAAATTTCTGAAGCTATCCACCTATGTTTGCTGAGTAGGTATTCTATGTATTTTATATGTAGCTCCAGATTTTTTAACGCTACATTCAACTTATCCATATTAGTATTATTGATACCATTTAACGTATTTAAAAACGTTTCTTCTATTATATATCTTGAGACATCCTGGTAGAATTTTTTATCAAACCACATATGAAGTCTTTGTATCTCATATTTTTCCTTTGAATTACTACCTAAAAAATCAAAATAATCCAATTCGTTTCTGTCATGTTCTTCATTTGCTATGTATTCGCAGATTAAGTAACTATCACATATTACCTCTTTTGTTTTTAGGTTTTTTAGCACCGGAGTTTCGTTTGCAGGATTTAGCTTTAAAAATTCCTTATTTCTCAACCAAAATTTAACATCTGTAATTTGATAATCCAGTTCCATCTCGTCAAGATAAAATCTAACTTTTCTTGAGAATGGGCAAAAAACAGAGTCATAAAGTACATATTTGGACATGGCTAAGGGTAATTACATTTATACATTTGCTGTTATGATAATTATTAAAATAAAATAGTCTACTTTTTTGAAGTATTGGGTTTTAAGCCAATTTTATTGTTATATTAATAAATTAAATCTCCTTTCTATTGTTCACATAAAAATATATAATTCTGTGGATAGGACCTATTAAACTACTACCTCAACCCATTCCCCATTCCCATACAACTCATTCCTATGACAAATTTTTACCATTATACACCCTAAATCAACTTCATTATTTAGTCCAAATTCACTTATATCAAAACTAATACTCCTATCCTTAGTATAGAAAGTTTTTAAAATGTTATTATTTGACAGTAACTGTATACAAAATTCCCCATTCTTCTCAGGTGAGACATAGTCAATATTATCAATCCAATTTCTATATCCTCTACCTTTTTCCTCCCATCTGGCCGAAAGTAAATTACCTTCTAGTTTGGCTACTGTATGGCATACTCTCAAAGGCTTTAGATTAGTTCCTATTAATTCATAAAATATAGCATCAGCATCAGAGATATTGGTATCAAAAGTAACAGCCTTATACAGATAACTATTTTTTATCTTGTCAGATGCGAATTCCTGCGTTATAACTCTATCATCTAAAACTAAAAATTTATCATTTTTCTTATGTTTATTAATTTCATCTTCCGTATCAAACAAACCTCTAATTAAATTAAATATCCTATATAGACCATTTTCCAGTAGTTCCACGTTTTTAAACCTAATTATTTCATTACCATATAAAGCTGTATTTTTACCATTAAACATCTCCTGATTTGATATATTAATCAACCTGTTATCATCAACATTACCATGGAAAGAAATAATCAGTTCATTCTTATTATCAAAATAATAAGGTTTTGCATTTTGCGGAATGTTTATAACTTTTCCAAGTAAATAATTTTCGGTGGTTCCTCCTATTTTTATATATGATCTGGAACCATTATCAGAATAGTAGAGGCTACAGCCCGACCAATTGCTAAATTCCCCACTAAGTGAAAACAAAACATGAATTTTATCAAGCATATTATCATTTATCGCTGGTATTTCAAATATATTCAGGTAGGTTTTTCCAGCTTCTGATAACAGCTGCAGATTTGGATTTAGTGGCCTTTTATCAACATAGTCGTAGATGGTACTATCAAATAACACGGCGTTTATTTTTACCATCAGATTTTCAATGTCTACAGTTTTTATCTTCAAAATTACTGAATTGTTATCATCTATATTTATTTTTACCAGATCTGATGCAGTTAAATATAAATATCTAATAGGTAAGCAAAAATTGAATTCCAGCCGCTCTAACCATAGCAAATAGAGAGATATTTCGGCTATATTTCTAGCTTTTTCAGAATCTAAAACTATAGGTAATGTATCAATCTCAATTTTATTACTTTCCACACAATCTCTTTCGGCATAAACCGAACTTGTATCATAATCGTTATTTTTATCTAGAAAAATCAGATTTAATTTCTTTGGTAGTTCATTATTTCCTAGACTATCTATTTTGATGTAATTATTATCACCATTTGTTCCAAAATTTACTAATGAATTCTTATCTAATTCCACTATAGGCTGGTTTTTTCTAAAACTTTTTTTATTGGAAATAAAGCTAATTTTGCCATTTTTTTCCACACAATCAAAAAAATAAACCTTCTGTAATATATACAGAGCATCTACAATAGAAATGCTATTATTTATAACAAAACCATCAACAAATTCATCTATTTCAACATTTTCTATAATATCAGTATTTATTTCGGCATCTTTTAGCAGTTGGTAAATAAGAACATTAGCATTAGATATTCCAACTTTTCCATTTAGCGCATAGTCATATTTCCACTTCGTTCCATCCAACCAAATATCTGTCCTGTTCGGATAAAATGGATAAGGTCGCACATCCCAACAGTATAGTATCTTATTCTCTATAAATTCAATATTTTTGAATAGTTCCTCTGTAGCTTCTATAGCCATCCTTTGAGCGAAAAAATCACTACTACCAAGCGAATATTTGGGAAAATCACCTGCTTTTTTATAGGGTTCGTTAGTGCAAGCATCTATAGAACAAAAGCCATACTCTGTAAACCATATTTTTTTACTCCTTGGTATCCAAGGTGATATTTCACCATTCGGGTTAGTATGTCTATTCGTCCACCAATATTCTATATTTTTATATGCATATTTACTTTCTATTGGTTCCTGTTTTCCATTAAAATATACATAATCGTAACCTTCTCCACTCTTCCATCCGCTTTTTATGATATCTTTTGTTATACTATCCTGTGGTAAATTTGTCAGAGGAAAATAGGCATTTATTCCAATAAAATCAATATTTTCATTAGCCCAAAGTTTATCCAGTGCATACCAATTATTTATATTGTGGTATTCTTTATAATCGGCAGCATAGCTTATCAGAACATTATTTCCTAAAATCTCTCTTATAATCCCAGCTAATTCTATTAATTCATCAATAGCCGGAAAATTATTATTTTCATCTTTTATAGATGTTATACCACATAATTCGCTTCCGATGATGAATATATCCACATAACCTTTTAGTAGGTTTGCATAGTGTTTTATATATTCGTTATAACCATTATTTTTCGTAAAAAATGACTTAACAGCCGAACTATTGCCACTTAATAGCTTGCTAGATGGTATAGTTTCCATATCCATTAAAAGTTTTGGATGGAATATAGTTTTTTTGCCTTTAGTTTTTAGCTCTTTAAAAAATCCGAGTATACTTGAATCGCTGGTTGTACCACCATTAAATCTAAAAGTTCCATCAGAATTTTTACCCAACATTGGTGTGTTGTATCTATTCCACTTATTTCCGATAACATAAGCATCCGGTCTTGTAAAAATTGGATAATTGGTAGGAAAATAATTAAATTCAACTCTTGGTTCAATAGAACAGCTGCTAATATCCAGACTGTTTCCAAAAAATGCTATTTGTGGAGCTATAAATTCACAATTTTTAAATTCCTCAAAAAATTGATTAAGAGATAGCAATCCATCAGCCATTTTGCTGTTATTGTTGTTGTTTAATTGATACCATATACCCTCAACGTTTTCCAGTTCGTCCGGGTCAAATTGTTCCCCAGCTTTATATTGGATAGCACAATCATAGATGTATTCACCCGCACAAGGAGCAAAATTTATACCTTTTATACAATTTTCCAAACTAGTTTCATCATCGGCATTTATTTCGTTTTTTCGCGTGACTTCAAATAGAAAATTTGGTATTCGGTTGTTAAATTCACTAAGCGGGAAATTTTCAAAAACTATGTAGCATATATCTCTATAGGATGGTGTTTTACCAACTCCATTAACCGCTTCTATGAGAGAATCCGGCTCTTGATCACTTGTACCCTTGTAAAATCTGTATTGATACTTACTCAAATCCAGTAGGGTTGTATCGGCCCAAACATTATTTAGTTTGTAGATTTCTCCTTTACATATAGCTACGGCGAAACTTAAGAAATAAAAGTAATCTATGCTGGTTTGCTTTATTTTTTGGCCTTTTCCTATCTTTATGGTTGTGGTGTTATCATTTGAAATCTCTTGAACTTCCCCAAGCCATATTATATTTCCTGCTAGCTTATTTATGCCGTATACGATTGGGATAATTTTGTTATAAGTTGAAGTTTGAAGCGATATTTCCGATAATTTTCCGCTTATTTTGTCTTTTTTCCATATTGTTTCGTCTTTTGTGTAATTTAGTAACTGGCCGAATGGAGAAGAGTTAAATTTGTTAATTATGCTATTTTTTCTGCTATTTATAGTATTTAAAGCTTGTGTGAAAATAAAAGTTGTCATATAATGTAATCTTTGGAACTATTTAGAAAAATATATAGGGGTGTTTTGTTTTAGGGGAGTATTTATAAAAAAATAATAAAAAATAAAATTTTTTTTACAAAAAATGGTATAAAATTTTTGTGGTGTGTTTTCAAATATAACAAAATTCAAATTGTAATTTTATTGATGCAGCTAGTTGACATTTAGTAAAATATATGTTATAATTATCCCTGTAAGGCGATATTTCTATAAATAACAATTTATTAATTAATGTTACCACGTCATTCTGTGTCGTGGGATTTTTTATGGATATCGTGTGTTGTTTTTCATTGTATATAACAGATAATAAAGCAATAATAACAAAGGTGATAGCATTTAGACGTCAGTCTAAAATGAAACTTTTGTTATATTTATGACGAAATTGTTTAGTAATGTTTCCATTAGGATAATATTACTATTATAAACAAGTCAATTCCAGTAGATATAATTAAGAGTTTAGAGATCAATCAACGATTTTTTTATAAATTTGAGAGTATGATCCTGGCTCAGAATGAACGCTGGCGGTATGCTTAATACATGCAAGTCGAACGAGAAAGTCCCTTCGGGGGCGAGTAAAGTGGCGTACGGGTGAGTAATATATAGGAATCTACCTAGTAGTGAGGAATAAGCACTGGAAACGGTGTCTAATACCACATATTACCATTTATTTGGGAAAGGATTAGTCTTCGGACTAATTTGCTATTAGATGAGCCTATATCGGATTAGCTAGTTGGTGGGGTAAAGGCCTACCAAGGCGATGATCCGTAGCTGATCTGAGAGGGTGATCAGCCACATTGGGACTGAGACACGGCCCAAACTCCTACGGGAGGCAGCAGTGGGGAATATTGCACAATGGGCGAAAGCCTAATCCAGCAATACCGCGTGAATGATGAAGGTCTTAGGATTGTAAAGTTCTTTCGGTGGGGAAGATAATGACGGTACCCACAGAAGAAGCACCGGCTAACTTCGTGCCAGCAGCCGCGGTAATACGAAGGGTGCTAGCGTTATTCGGAATCACTGGGCGTAAAGCGTGTGTAGGCGGTTTGATAAGTCAGTTGTGAAATCCCTAGGCTTAACCTAGGAACTATAATTGAAACTGTCATGCTAGAGTATAGTAGGCGATGGCGGAATTCTTAGTGTAGGGGTGAAATCCGTAGATATTAAGAGGAACACCGGTGGTGAAGACGGCTATCTTGACTATAACTGACGCTAAAGCACGAAGGCATGGGTAGCAAACAGGATTAGATACCCTGGTAGTCCATGCAGTAAACGATGAGTACTAAGTGTCTGGATTTTTAGGTCTGGGTGCTAAAGCTAACGCGTTAAGTACTCCGCCTGAGTAGTACGACCGCAAGGTTAAAACTTAAGGGAATTGACGGGGACCCGCACAAGCGGTGGAACACGTGGTTTAATTCGATAGTCCGCGAAAAACCTTACCAACCCTTGACATCCCGATCATAGGAATCAGAGATGATTTTTTCAGTTCGGCTGGATCGGAGACAGGTGTTGCATGGCCGTCGTCAGCTCGTGCCGTGAGGTGTTAGGTTAAGTCCTTTAACGAGCGCAACCCTTATCTCTATTTGCCATCAGGTAATGCTGGGAACTATAGAGAGACTGTTGGTGATAAACCAAAGGAAGATGGGGATGAGGTCAGGTCATCACGACCCTTATGGGTTGGGCCACACATATGTTACAATGGGAGTTACAAAGGGACGCAATGAGGTGACTCGGAGCAAATCCTTAAAAGCTCTCTCAGTTCGGATTGCAGGCTGCAACTCGCCTGCATGAAGTTGGAATCGCTAGTAATCGTAGATCAGCACGCTACGGTGAATACGTTCTCGGGTCTTGTACACACCGCCCGTCAAGCTATGGGAGTTCTTTTTACCCGAATTACATGAGTTAACCGTAAGGAGACAGTGTAACACGGTAGGGGGGATGACTGGAGTTAAGTCGTAACAAGGTAGCCGTAGGGGAACCTGCGGCTGGATCACCTCCTTTAAAGAGATTGAGACTAATCTTCGGATTATGTCTCCAGCTATCACCTTTGTTATTAGTGTTTTTTTATCTGTTATTTTACAGCTTCTAATTTTCTTGAGTTTCTTCGTTTCTTATTTTTTTTGTGGATGCTAGGTGGTATGTCATGTTGTAGGTGTTGTTGTGTTGTCTTTTTATTTTATATTTTATTTTTTGTTTCAAGAATGCTTCGTAAGTTCTGATTAGGATAAAAAATTCAGTAACTAATAGATAACTCCGGTGTAAGCATATAGGGGTACTGTATTTTTAGAATGAATATTAGAGATAAAGAGAAAGTAGTGCTAGTTACTATACATTTTGAATTAATTTGCTTTTTGTAGTGTGATTTGTCATAATGACATAATATATTTTATATATTTTGCAGCATTTTATTATGTTAACCCCAACCTCGCTTTTCATCCCAACTTCATCCTTATTTTTAGCTGATAGGT
>CAPZCD010000043.1 GCA_948744995.1 uncultured Rickettsiales bacterium
CATAGTTTTATATAATTGTTCTTAACTAAAGATTGGTTTAGAGTGAAGAGTTTAAGGGGGAGAGAGTGGAGAGATGTCTCTAAAATTTTCCTTAAATATACTATCAATAAATCAGCGTGCAGGTATTATTTTCACTTTCGGTATCAGTAAAATTTAATTAGTTTATAATGTCGCTCTAATGATTTTGGTATTATCGCTCAAACAGTTTGCTTTTGAATCTTTATACACACGAAAAACCCGCAATTATCTATAAAATAAACATAAAATATCAACAATATTACTATTAACATATAATAATTGATATCTCTCTACTGAGGTTTAAAATTAAACTGTTTGAGTAGTAACACCAGTGATTTTCCCACATAAAAAAGTTGATTAATTAAAAATAATCTATATAAAATACATATATCATTTTTACACGTTCTTTTTTATTATGTCAAAGATTGAAAGATGCCATTTTTTAGGTATAAATGGAAGCGGTATGGTGGGGGTAGCTTGCTTAGCTAAAGAAAAGGGATATGAAGTAGACGGCTGCGATCTAAACAAAAGTAGTGACTATTCGAAACAATTATCGGATTTGGATATAGATATAAAACTTGGACAGTCTGAATCACACTTAAAGAATATAGATAAATTAATAGTATCTCCGGCTGTTTTTTTTCGAGATAAATACAAAAATATCAAAGAGATAACAGAGGCTAAGGAAAGGGGTATAAGTGTCTTAAGGTGGCAACAATTTGTGGATGAATCACTTGCTAAGGACAAAGATTTAATATGTGTTTGTGGAACACATGGAAAAACAACTACAACTACTATCCTATCAAATATACTGGAATATTGTGGAGCTAATCCCAGCGCGATTATTGGCGGTATTAATGAAATATGGGGTAAAAATTACAGGAACGGTAACGGAAAATTATTTGTTTGTGAAGCGGATGAATATGGAGAGAATTTTACCTATTACCATCCAAAATATATTATTATAAATAATATAGAGATGGAACATCCGGAATTTTTCCCAAACCTGGAAGAGTATAGAAAAAATTTTTGTAACTTTATTGGAAATATAAGAGAAAATGGTTTAATAGTTTTTAATGCCAACGATAAAAATGTCATAGATGTTCTGACTAGAGTTAACAGTATTCTAAATGGGAAAAATATAAAACTTGTGTCTTATACTTTATACGAAGACTATAATGGCATATCGGAAAATCACAAAGCTGAATTTAATTCGAATGGTTTTATCTTAGATAACGAGAATTTTCCCTTAATAAAAGATTTAAACGGCGAACATAATGCTAGAAACTCCATAATAGCAACACTTTTTCTAAAACAGCTAGGCTTCGAAACTAACCTAATAAGAGATGCTCTAAAAGTTTGTAAGGGAGCAAAAAGGCGAATGGAGAAGGTTCTGAATAAGGGCAAGTTTGTTGTATATGACGATTATGCTCATCATCACACACAAGTTTATAATAATCTGATAACCTTGAGAAGTATTATTTCTCAAAAAGAAAAAATTATTGCAATTCTGGAACCACATTTAATTTCAAGGTTTACTAATAATAGTGAACTCTATATAAAGGCACTGGAGCTGGCCGATTGTCCCATAATTACAAAATTCTTTAAGTCTAGGGAATTTGATTTGGAAGAACCTTCTATGGATAACTATTTAATTAATTCAAAAATAGAATACATAACGAATTTTGGCGATGTCGTTGAAAAAATTCTTGGTGTAATTAAAAAAAATGTAGGTATTTGTGACAAATTCCATATAGTTGTTATGGGAGCAGGTTTTTCCTATAAGTTAACTGATATGATAGTTAAGGAGCTGGATTTGTTGTATCCTGACTTGTAGAGTAATTTATATCAAAAATGAAATAATTTTATGATAACCTCAAAAAAAGTTGACAAGAGAACTAAAATAGTGTACCATATCAGCAGTTAAAACTTTTTTAAAATGGCAAAAATATACAGGTCTTTATATATAGTATTCTTTTCTTTTATTATAAATATATTATTTACCCATAAACCAATCCGTGCAAGCAATACTAAGGATCAAATATCAATCAATATATCAAGTAGTACCACAAGACATCCATTAAAAGTACTAAAAGATTTTGACAGATTGTACTTTGAGGAAATGTACATGTTAACTATACAATATAGTCAGCCTGACGAAGTATTCAGACTGAATGGCAAAAGAAACTTTGAAATAATCAATTGGTTTACATTCTCTAATAACGAATTCTCAAAGTATAACCAAACATTTTTAGGTATATCACAGGATGTGATATTTAATATTGGCAAAAACATATATTTTGGTGGAGGGTTGGGAATGTATATAAAAGATAAGAAAACTGATAGAATAAGTTCACAATTTACTTTTGGACAGAGTTATTTTATTGGTTATCGCATCAAGAATACTATGGAGCTAGAATTAATAGTCAGACATTTTTCTAATGGTGGTTTAACAGAAATAAATCACGGACAGAACTTTATTGGTCTAAAAATAAATTATAATTTGGGATATTAGTATGAGGAAGATCTTATTAATCAAATTTACTACCATTATTCTTTTGTTTACCTACAATTTACATGCTGTAACTTTTTATCCAACTGATAAAAGTCCAATGTTTTCAAAATATAATAACCAAATATCCGGTTATTTTGGTGTAAGCAGTAAAACATGGTATTTTGAAACAAAAATGTTCTCAACATTTTGGAGATATAGTCAACCAAATAAGTTCTTTAGATTGCCCGGAAGAATTAGTTTTGAAACCGGCTATATGTTTGGCTTTGAAGACAAAGAAAGAAATATCAACTACCATCAATATAACCAAATGTTATTTGGTTTTTCACAAGATGTGTTGATATTTTACACAGAAAATACCTATATTGGAGTTGGTTTAGGCGGTTATATAAAAACCAGAGATGAGTATAAAGGGGATGTTACGGCACCAAGAGTTCAATCATTATTTACCTTTGGCGTTAGTGCTTTTTTAGGACGAAAAATTGCTAACAATATAAATTTGGAATTGTTCTATAAACATTTTTCTAATGGCAAACTAGAAAGACCAAATATAGGACATAATTTTGTTGGCTTAGCCATAGATTATAATTTCTTGTAGAGAAAGTTTAGATTTGGTATATTCCCATAAAATTCCCTACAAAACAAACACATACCCATTATTCCTAATAGTTTTTAAATACCTAGGGTTTTTTATATCATCTTCTATCTTTTTCCTAATACGAGTTATTTGTACATCAATAGTTCTCTCATTTATATCGCTATAGAGCGAACAAATTTCTTCTCGAGACATAGTTTTATTCACATTTTTCAACAAAATCATCAAAATATCACCTTCCATCTTAGTGAGTTTCACAGGATCCCCACTTTTAGTTAAAGTCCTCCTGCTAAAATCAAACTCAAAACTACCAAAAGTTAATTTAGTATCATCACTAGTCCTACCACTCCTTTTTAAAAGATTATTCATCCTAAGTATCAATTCCTTCGGCTCAAATGGTTTAGACAAATAGTCATCAACACCAGCCGTTAGCCCCTCTATTCTATTTTCAACTTCATTAAGCGCTGTCAGCATTATAATAGGTATCATCTCACCAGGGTTGTCATTTCTCAATTTTTTAACAAACTCTACTCCATTTTCCTCCGGCATCATATAATCTACCACCAGTAAATCAAAAATATATTTTTTCATAAGATTACGTGCCTCATTCGTAGAAGCGGCAGTAGAAGTTATAAAGCTATTCTTATTCAGGTATTTAGACAGTAAATCTCTTATTCTATTGTCATCATCAACTATCAGTACATGTGGGTTCATAGCATAACACCAAGACTATCTATCACATAATCTAGGCATAAGCTATTATCCAGACAATATCTTTCAATTTGATCCGGATCCTTATTATACGCCCTACCAGATACTCCACAAAGGGTAAGCATACCATCAACTTTAACACCCAGATCATTAGTAGCATTGGTAGCACCTAAAATATCTGTCTCTATTGTATCTCCTATCATAAGAATTTTAGAATCATTAGGAAATTTATTCTCCTTTCTTGCCAATTCAAAAGCATAGTTATAAATATTCGAATACGGTTTACAAACCTCAACCACCTGACAACCCATATTCTTATACATACCTGCCAGTGTTCCCTGTCTGATAACATAATGTACTTCATTGGTTTTAGCATCAGGTTGAGCTGCTACCATATCAGCACAGTCGCTAAACATAGGTAGATTATACTTTTTACATTCTTCCAAAATACCGGTAAAAATACTTACGTCCATTAAATCATACCAGGTATCCTTATACATAGGTGATACAAAAACTTCAAAATTGCCACTGTTTACCTTTTTCAACTTCTCATATTCATTTTTGGATATTTGTGGAAACCCAAGATAAACAAAATCAGCTGTAGCTACATCATATACTCTACAATAGCGCGTTCCTTCAAGAAAATTATCATCTAGAACTTTACCAACTACAAAACAATTTTTATAATCTTTCTTATCAGGAAAAATCCTACTATTACTAAATAATATATTTCTCGCAGCATCACCAGAGGATACAATAAAATCGTAATGTAAGTTTTTAATAAGACCTACCGATTTAAACTGTCTTTCAATATCAGAACTTTCATTGGGCGCGTTAGATAAAACAATAACAGTCTTTCCAAGACTTTTAACCCAACTTAAAACTTCATCAACACCTGCTATTTTTGCCGCACCATCCCAAATAACACCGAATATATCGAATAGAAAAATATCGTAACCAGTCAGCACCCTCTTAAATTCTTCTGAACTTTGAATATACATCCTTAAATTCCATTTTTTCTTTTGTAGTCATTTATGGCTTCATGTATAGCCTCTTCTGCCATAACAGAACAGTGTATTTTAGCTTGCGGTAGCTCCAGTTCAGCAACTATATCTTTATTTTTGACTTCCATAGCCTTCTCTAAAGTCTTACCTATGACTTTTTCCGTCGTCAAGGAACTGGAAGATATAGCACCACCGCAACCGAAAGTCTTAAATTTCGCATCAACTATAACTCCATCCTTTACCTTTATCTGAAATTTTAACATATCACCACAAACCGGCGAACCAATTAAACCAGTACCAACATCTTTATCGTTTTCGTCAAGACTACCAACATTTCTTGGGTTTTCACAATGTTCCAACATTTTCTTTGAATAAGGCATAACAATCCTCTATATTTATTAATTTAATAAGTCTATTTAGCTACAGCTACTATAGCTGGCTTTATAACCCTTTTATTGAGAATATAGCCAGGTTGCATAACTTCAATAATAGTTCCACTTTCTACACCTTCCTTTTCCACGTTAGCTATAGCTTCATGTAAATTCGGATCAAATTTTTCACCAATAGGATATAATCTCTCTATATTATTTTTATCAAATACCTTCTTAAATTCGTTAAATGTCATTTCAATTCCATCATAAAAGGACTTAAAAGACCTATCTTTTTCTTTATCTTTGGCATCATCTATGGCTCTGTAAAAAATATCCATTATAGTTATCAAATCTTTGACTATGTTTGTTATGGCAAACTTTGCTGTTTTTTCTTTCTCTTCAACAGCAATCCTTCTTGTATTTTCAAGATCTGCTAAAGTTCTTAATAGTTTATCCTTCAGCTCAGCGTTTTCTGTTTCTAATTTTGTAATTTTATCCCTGCTATTAGGTGCATCTACTGTAGCTTTTTCATATGTATTCTCCTTCTTATCTGTATTTTCTTCATCCTGACTGGTATTGGTTGAGCTGGTATTAACCTTTTTGAATGAATCTGCCCAACTTTTTTTGTTTTTGTTATTGTCCTCTTTTGCCATACATTTTAAAACAACTGATATTAATATGATATATGATTTATTTTAAAATTTTCAAGATGGATGGAGAAGTACTAAGTTTTTTGGATGGAAAATATTTATCGATGACATAAGTAAATTTTATTTATAAGGATTTTTATACAAAAAACCAAGCAATTGATTTTCATTTTTTTAATTGTATTATAGCAATAGCAAATTTTTTCGATTAGTAATTGTGAACGTAAATTCAATCAGCTTAGGCAACGTTATAAAATACAAAGACCAATATTGGATGGTAGCAAAAAAGGAGCATGTAAAGCCCGGAAAAGGTGGAGCATTCGTACAGCTGGAGATGAAGAACATAAATAGCGGAAGCAAATTGAATGAGCGTTTTAGAGCCGGTGAAGACGTAGAAAAAGTTATTCTGGATGAGAAAGATTACCAATATCAGTACGACGAAGGTGAGACCATAGCCCTTATGGATATGGATAGCTACGAGCAGGAATCATTCCCTAAGAGTCTGTTAGGTGATAGGGTTGCTTATTTATCAGACGGAATGAATGTGAAAGTTTGCTATTGTGATGGTAATGCTATAGATATTAAGTTGCCCGATACGGTTGTACTTTCTATAAAAGAGACTGAACCAACCGTTAAAGGACAAACAGCAGCGGCATCCTATAAGCCGGCGATATTGGAAAATGGAATAAGAATTATGGTACCCCCTTTCGTGACGAGTGATGATAAAGTTGTGGTGAAAACGGAAGATTCAACTTATGTGGAAAGGGCTAAGTAGCGTATTTTATATTTATTAACTTGAAAAAAGGAGGAAGAAAATGGGAGAAGGTAATAGAATATCAAAAAGTGCACCACCACCAATGGTTGATGATGTAATTAATAATAAATCGACAGTAATAATGAGTGTGTCAACTCCCATCACTAAACCGCTATCCAAAGATGGTGGCATCCTTAATAGAGAAGCAGTAAAGGATTTAGTTTCTGCCCTCGCCTGTAATAGTGGTTTGAAAAACATGGAAGGAGGAATAAGTAGTTCCTCGGATATGAATAAGCCTATTACAAGTGGTATTGTAGAAAGGCAGAGATGATAGATTTTTGAAATTTTTAGTTAACGCTTATTCAAAAACCTGAAGATTCTAAACATTCCCCAAAACCACCTCTTCTTCCGAGAAATGTACCTTAACTTTGCCTATTATCTGGTAATTTTCGTGTCCTTTTCCCAGAAGAATTAATATATCATCCTTCTGCATTAAAGACAGAGCAAACTTAATAGCCTCTTCCCTACCACCATCAAAATTATATAAATTAGCATCATTTTTATCACAACCAGCTATTACCTCATCTCTTATAGTTTTAGCATTCTCCGTCCTTGGATTATCATCCGTGACTATAGTAACATCAGAATATTGTTGCGCTATACGTCCCATAATTGGTCGCTTACTCTTATCTCTATCCCCACCAAGACCGAACAACGATATCAACTTGCCGTTTCCCAATTTTGTTAGATGTTTTTTAATTATACCCAAAACAGTCTCATAGGATGTAGGAGTATGTGCATAGTCTATATAAACATATCCCTCTGTTTTTGTTTTTGCCACAAATTTCATACGGCCATCAGCCGCGGAAACATAACCTAAAGTATCAACTATATCCTCTAAACTCACTTTAAGATTTAATGAGTAAACAAAAACTAAAGCCTCAAGTAAATTTAATACCTGAAAATCCCCAAATAATCTTGTTTTTACCTTATACTCTTTAGTCAAAAATCTAAAGCTAAATTCCTGAAATCCATCATTAATTTCATTTGATAATATCTTAAAATCAGCATCTTCACTATAACCAAATGTCAAAATTCTATAGTTTTTATCTATACAAATTTTCCTTATTCTATCGTAATATTCTGTATCCGGATTTAGAACTACTGTAGCATGATCTTTGCAATGATTTTCAAATAACTTCATCTTACAACTGAAGTAATTTTCCATATTTTTATGGTAATCCAAATGTTCGTGGTTGCAAATATTCGTTACACCGGCAACATCTACTTTTAGACCATCAAAACGTCTAGTATCAAGTCCTTGGCTTGTTATTTCTAAAGCTACAAAATCTATATTTTGCTTAACTTTCAGGAAATTCAGCTTTTTATATAGATCAACAATTTCCATCATGGTCAAGCTACTAGTCTTATCGGTTTTGTCTTGATATTTCATACCAAGAGTACCTATAGAAGCACAATTATAGCCGAGCCTATCGAGTATTTGTCTAATAAATTCAACAACTGAGGTCTTTCCCTGAGTCCCAGTTATACCCAAAAGATGCTGCGGAAAAATGTTACCATAAAACTTCTTTAATAAAGAAACTAAGATGTCTCTAGTATTGGTACATTTTATAACAACTATACCTTTAGTTGCTAAAGTTAAATCGTATTTATCCTCTATAACTATAGCTCTAGCTCCATTTTTAATAGCTGCGTCAACAAAATCAATTCCTTTGTTGGTAATACCATCTATAGCTACAAAAATACTGTTGTTCTTGACTAATCTGGAATCACTTTCTATTGATTCTACATTAAAATCTGAATAGCTTTGTGTATTAACTTCTAGTCCGTCTAATATTTGTGATAAAAACATAAAAACCTTCTTTTTCAGTTGTTATTTTGTGTATAAATCTTGTCTTAATGTACTCCCTGTTAATCATCTGTCAATAGGGCTGGCAAATTCTATATTTATACTTTACTATTCTTTGTATTGTTATAATGGTTTTATTATTCTTACACAGTTTTCAATTGTTGGTTGATAATACCACCGCTTTCACAAACCTTTCACAAACTTTTACTCTAATAATATCCCGCGCCTCTCTGGATATAGAGAGTATTATTAGAGTAAAAAATTATAGCAAATACGAATTGTTATCAAAAAAACCTAACAATTATCTAACTATAATCGACCGTTGGTAAGCAAACCCTATACTTGCATCGCGGTTGTTTATTGACTTTTATCCATTTATACCGTATAATATCTATATATTTATTAAACAATTTTTATATAAAATGAAAAATAAAATTGTATTTAGCAGAAGCTGGCAATGGTGGTGATAAGCTATCTATCCACTGTGCTATGCAATTTATTTTTACATTTTAAATTTTTAAATTAATCCAAAAAGTTTTTTATAGTTTTAAAATCCAATGTAACCTATAGGTCGTATAGCACGTATTATATTTCAGTAGATATTTCTACTATATCAACCATTTTAATAAAATTAATTTAACCCCACTCTCCCTTTTTACCCCAACTTCATCCATATTTTTAGCTGATAGGTCAATATACTACTGAATATGTTAACCCCAACCTCGCTTTTTAAATTTTCTTAAATTCTTTAAAAGCCCTTGAAAA